>CALZHV010000011.1 GCA_945787485.1 uncultured Lachnospiraceae bacterium | reverse complement strand
ATATCTGTAAGCTTATTCACATGAAACGGTAAAAATGAAATTGAATGATGCTTTGTATAGATTAGGTCAAACAGTTTCATTGACATTGCTTCAAGACGTTTTCCCTCGCTGAAAATGTAAGATGAAGCAAGTATTTGAGCCTCACGGGAAACCTCTTTCGAACGCAAGGTGTCTGAATATCCGATAATTGATGTCAAAGGCGTTTTTATCTCGTGGGTAAAGTCTGATACAAACTGGTCCTGTCGCAACAGCATTTCATTTAGTTCATCAATATGATTTTCCACGGAATCTGCCATTTGGTTGTATGTATTTGAAAGAATTGTAATTTCATCATTTGAATGAGGGGTAACTCTTATTGAATAATTGCCGTCTCCAAAGGCTTTTGCAGCTTTTGTCAGGTCCTCTAAAGGCTTTGTAAGAAATCTGCTTATAATAAAAAGTGCTACAGAGCACACGCTGACAACTATGATAAGCAGGTATCGAAAGTGCATGATTTGGTTTTCCGCCATTTTGTAAACGGAAGTGATATCCTTTTGATTTATTATGCATAACTCGGCATTGCTAAGTGTACCGTAGGATGCCACATAAATATAATACTTATCGCCTTCTTTAGATATTATATATTTCTTTGTCTGCATTTCGAAATCTTTCCAAAGGCTTTCGGGACATGAGCAGTCGGCATATAAAATCTTATCGTTACATACAAGGATTACATTTAGGCTGGAAAAAGATTGTTTGAGCTTGGAAACAGAAGGTGTGAGCTGTGTTTCAATTTCCATATTGTTGCGGCTCATCGAATCAAGAAGAAAGTATTCTATGTTTGCCTGTATGATATTATTTTCTTCAATGGCATTTTCCACATGAGATAAAAGCGCAAGGTCAAAATTTTTATCAATCATAAAAAAGCCTACCGTTCCGATTCCGATAGACAAAAATATGATATTAATAATAAGAACCTTGTATCTAAATTTCATTATTGTCACTTTCCAATCTGTATCCAATTTTGTATATTGTTTTAAGATAATCCTCTATACCGGTTTTTTTGCGCAATCTCTGAATATGCAAATCGAGAGTTCTTGTATCACCGTAATATTCTTTTTCCCAAATTGATTCATAAATTTTTTCCCGGAAAAGTGTAATATTTACGTTTCTTACAAGCAGAACAAGCAAATCAAATTCCTTTGAAGTAAGGTCAAGTAAGACATCATTTTTTTTGACGGTTTTGTTATCTAAATCTATTGTCAAATCCCTGTAATTAAGTTGTGATGCAAGCTTGTTGTATCTGCGAAGAACAACCTGTATGCGGGCGAGGAGCTCTACAATTTCAAATGGTTTAACAATATAATCCTCGGCACCCATTGTAAGGCCTTTGACCTTGTTGTCTAATGTATTCATCGCAGTAATAAATATAACCGGTATGCCAAGAGGTTTAATATAATTCATCAATTCGAATCCGTTTGCATTTGGAAGCATAATGTCAAGCAGGACAAGGTCAAAGCTTTGCTTTTCCAATATATCTGCAGCTTCAAAACCATCAAAAGCACAGGTGCAGTTATATCCGGCATCGACCAGATTAATCAAAATTAAATCTGATATAGGTTTTTCATCTTCGACTATAAGTATTTTTATCATGCTTTGTATCCTCCTTGCTGCAGGACTGTTAAAATCTTGAAATCTGCCGATTTTTTTCAGCTTGAAAATCATCATTTGAGAATAGGTTACATTTAATTGCAGTGATATGTCAAGGAGTATTTAACTTTGTAAAAAATGATACAAAAAAGATACATTTATATTTTAAGATTGTTTTAGGTTAGAAAAATATGTCTAAGGGGGAGGTGCATCTGTGAAAAGGAAAATAATGCTCTTGGCTGTTTCATTTATGGCAACTATCATTTTGAGTTGTTGCGGGAGCAGCAAAGATAATAAAGCAGACATAATTGAAATTGAAAAGGAAATTGATGAAATTATTGTATCAATAGATGAGCATGAAGCTTCGTTGAATGTACTGAATACTCCGTCAGACACGGTGCGTAAAGAAGTGAAAAGTACAAGTGGTGCTTCTTCGGCAGTAATGGAATATGAGGTTATTAATCCAAGACTTTCACGTGGCAACCTCCCGGTTTACAAAATAAAGCCGGCAAAGGTTAACGGAAAATACATATTAAACATCGCCAACATACTGTTTGAAAAAGGAGAGTACACTGTTTTGATACCTGCGGCTGTTTGCAATGAAGCTCAAAGAAATAAGCAGATTGAATATTATGGGAAAAAACTGCCGGAGCTTGAAAAAAAGCTTACGGATAAAACCGAAATAATATGGGGAGGTTTTGTTTACAGTCAGCTTGAAGAGCTTAGACTTGGAGCAGGCACTTCCACAATTATAAATGATGATGAAGGTGTAATTTTCAGTTATACTGATAATGCGGATGAAACAAGTATATATTCGGAGGCGATTTTGACAGGTGTAATTGGAGATGCTAATTATTCTCTTCATTATTACAAAATTAATGACGAGCAGACATTAACGGTCGAAAAAATCTTTTTGGACAGTGAAGCACAAACAGTAATAAGATTTCCTGACAGTCAAAGAAAAAACAGAGCCCTTTTATTTACGAACGGGAATAACAGATGTGATTTGGAGACTGCAAAAGCAAGGGCGCAGACACTTATAGATGATTTTGGAACAGGAACCATGATATGCAATGAAATATATGATATTGCATTGTCTGATCCTTTCTCAGGAGATACGTACGTAGACGGATATGAATTTGAATACACAATAGGGTGGAACGGCATAGAGGGAGTTAATTGTATAAACAGACGTTGCATTCCTGCATCCGGCAGCCTGGGAGCATTAGAAGACATAAGCAGTGTTCAAAATAAAGGGCTTGATATAAATAATGTGACGAGACAGCCTTGTGTAAGAATAAAAATTGACTCGTATGGTGTGCAATATATAAGCTTTAATGAATTTTTTGATGAAATAAGATGTATTGAGTCGGAAGCGCAGCTTATGTCATATGACAAAATAGAGCAAAGTGCTGTCAATTACATGCGTGAGCTTTTGGATTATGCAGAAAAAAATAATAAAGGAAAGCAATGGTTCAATGCGGATAAGGTTGAACTTAAATATGCACTGGTAAAATATGATGATGTGTATGTTATGATTCCGGTGTGGATTTATTATAACCATTTGGGTGACAGCCTGTATGATTCTGTCTGGATTGCGGTAAATGCAATGGATGGCAGTACAATACAGTTTTTTTATTAGAGAAGGAGTGCAGATATGATAAAGAACAAAAAAGTGACTGCCGTTTGTATGATAATGGCAATGCTATTACTTGGAGGATGTTCTGCAAAACAAGAGGAAGAAATTATGCTTCCCAAAATAGAGCATTACAGTAAAAATATATTTGAAACATGTGAAGTTGTGAAGGGCGATATTGTTCCGGTGCTTGAAATGAATCTCATTGGTGAAGAGTACGGAACAAAGTCATATTTTCCCAAATTTGACGGAATGACGATTACTGCCGTAAATGTAAGCGTAGGTGATAAGGTAAAAAAGGGTGATGTCCTTATTGAATTTGATGCCGGAGATATGGAAGAACAATTAAATCAGTATAATTTACAGCTTGAGCAGGATAATATTTTACTCGAGCATTACGAAAATCTGGCAAAAATTGATTCCGCAAATGATTATTCCGACAACATTGCAGCATTAAAAGAGGATATAAGGATATGTAATCTGTACATAGCAGAGCTTAACGAAAAGCTCAGTTATTTTGTGATAAAGGCTGAAGGTGAAGGCACGATAAATTACATGTACGATATGTTAACAAGTGAGCATGATAATATGATTATGTATTCTGATTCGGGAGCATTTGCCGTAGATACATCGAGTCTTACGGTGGATTCCCTGCTTGATCTTATATCTGTGTCATACGGAACCGGGATTTATACAAGCGAGGTTTTTGATGATTATAATTTTAATGTAGGAGATAAATTTACAGCTACCTATGGCGTTGGAGAATATCCGTTAGAGGTCATTGATGTTGAAAAAAACGGAAATAAACAGATAATAAAATTCAAGGGCTGTGATGAAAATGTTAATTATTCAAACAGGGATAAGCTTAACATTAATATAGAAAAGCCCGCTTTAAAAAATGTTGTATATATTGCTGAGGATTATATTTTTAATGTTGATGACAAGGATTATGTTTATGTCGTTGGTGAAGATGGATATAGAGAGCTTAGAGAAATAAAAATCGGTATTACAGCTGACGGATATGTAATTATCGAAAGTGGTCTTGAACCGGGAGAGAAGGTGACACTAAAATGACATGTAAACGAAGAATATGCTGTCTTTTGCTTGCACTAATAATGTGCCAAATGACATTTTACGGGTGTGGCAAAAGGGATATTGTAGTTCCTGAGCTTATTGATGCTGTTGCCACAGATGAATTGTACAGAATGGCTGAAATAGGAAACATAGGAATATGTGATGTGAAAAGTGGGGTAATAGTGCCGCAAAATTATGAGATGAGCTTTGATTCAGCGGTTGAAATAAAAGAAATATTTGTCAATGTCGGCGATTATGTAAAAAAGGATCAGGTTCTTGCAAAGGTAAACGGAGAAGCTGCTGAATATTCACTTCTTGATACACAGGATGCTTTAAAACGTGAGAATCAGATTTACGAATGTAACAACAAAATATATGAGTTAAAGCACAAGGAGCTTGAATATAAAGTAAAGGGTGCAAATGAAACAGGAAATGATGACATTGCAGCTGCTGTTCAGAAGGAGCTTTTAATCCTGGAAGAAAATCACAGATACGATATAAAAATGCATGAATTTAATGTCAGAAACATTAGCGACAGTATAGAAAAGCTTCAAAAGATAGTGGAAGACGGAAATCTGTATGCCGGAAATGACGGTTATGTTTCTTATGTATTAGATATGAGTGAAGGCTCAAGAGTACAAGCATACCAAAACATAGTTACTATATCGGATTATGATGAGATGTATATAGAATTAAACGAATATACAGTTAAGGATTTAAGCTCAAACACTCAAAAATATATAAAATATTATTCAAAAATAAATGGTAAAAATTATGAGCTGGAGGAATTTAGCTATTCACCGGATGAGCTTGTGCGTATGGAGCAGTATGGCAGTTACATGCCTGTGAGAATGAAATTTAAGGAGGATGTAGGTAAATCCGTTGAGATTGGAAATGTTGTATCAATTTTTATGGAGCCTAAAGTCAAGCAAAATGTGCTTGTTGTAGGAAATGATTCTGTTTTCGGGGATGCTGCAGGTCAATATGTCTATGTTTTAAAGGATGATGCAAGAGAACTTCGCCGGGTTGAAATCGGAGAAAAAGACAAATTTAATACGGAAATTGTATCAGGCATCGAAGAAGGAGAAATGGTTCTTTATCAGACAGACAGTGTTCCTCCTGTTAATTATGACGTTGTTGAAATAAAAAAAGAGGATTTTTCGTCAAAAAAGACAAACACGAAATATGTATCAAATGTATATAACTATCAGGGGATTTATGCGGAGCTTGAAGGTGTTATGTCACAGGTGTCCGTATCGGATAAACAGCCTGTTAATGAAGGACAGTTAATATGCAGTGTCACGGTGCTTGAGGGGACGGCAAAGCTCGAAGAATTATTAAGCAACATGGCTTCTAACAAAAAAAATTACCAAAATACTGTCAAAGACCTTGATGCCGCAATTGAAGAAAACAATAAATTAATCAACGAAATAAAAGACAAAGAAGATATTGCTACAGATACGGATGCAATCGAAGAAGACCCTTATCTTGTCTCGGAGCTTGAGTTAGTAAACGAGCAATTAAAAGTAAATAAAACCATTGCTGAAATAAATTGCAATATCGATAATGCAATCATAAAGCGTGAGTATGACAGACTTTCAGCCGGAAATGACGGAAATGGAAATATTATATACACAAGTCCGAAGAAGTGCATAATAAAAAATATAGTAAATCAGGGTAAGCAGTCAAAAATAGATGCGGGACAAAAGCTTTTTGATATAGGAGTAAAAATTGAGAATATATTATTATTCACGGAAAAAGAAAGCATGCATCTCAATCAAAAGGTGACCGCTGAACTTAATTCAAAACAATATACCGGCACAATAGTCGGTATAGGCAATGATAACAAATATTATGTCAGGATAGATGATGAAGCTTTTTTTGAAGAAGAGGGAAATGGCAAGCTTGAATATTCTGTTTTGGAAATGAAAACGACAATAGTGTTACCAAAAGATGCTGTATTTTTTGAAACTACGGCATCAACAACAGTATATGGTTCAAATACATACTCGTATGTATGGAAATATACTGAAAGCGGTTTGAGCAAGCAGTATGTTGATGTGATTGCAACAACGCAAAACAACAAGGCATGTTACTGCATATTATCAGGACTGTCAGATGGCGACAAAGTAATTGTGAAAAAGGAGGAATAAGATGTTTAGGCTTGTAACACAAAAAATTAAAAATAAACTTTGGCTTACAATATGCCTGATTATCGGACTTTCTTTCCTTGTGGCTGTATGTTCATGTCAGCCAATGTTTAAAAACGGATCGTTAAACAGAATGCTAATGTTGAAATTTGAAAATTTTATAGAGGATAATAATTTGTATCCGACAGTTTTGTCCAGAGATAAAACGATAAAATATGAAAAAGGTAAAATTTCAATTGATTATATTCTGGATAAGGTTGATGAGTTTTGTGGCAAGTGGGATGGTTCAGGTTTAAATGTTGACAGTCTGGGAAATCAGACGATAGTAAGTATTAAAAATGCCACAGCTTCAGGTAGCGATGGAACAAAGGGACGCTATCTCGATATCAGTTACATAGATGATGTGGAAAATCATATTGAAATAGTAAAGGGAGATAAGCTGTCTGATGAAGCGGAAGATGGAGTGTATCCTTTTATAACATCTGAAAAGGTTCTTGATGATATGAATCTTGTGCCCGGTGTTACATATGAATTTCCGACTATCATGGATGATAATGGCAATACACTTAAGCTTAAGCTTGTGGGAATATATAAGGCAAACAGTGACAGTGATGTTTTTTGGTATGTACAGCCTAATGCGTTAGAAAGTAATATACTTGTTAACAAGACTGTCATGGATAAAATAATGTCAGATTACAATGTTTCTGAGATAAGCTATGTAAGCTACCTGATGCTTGATTACAGGGATATAAAAAACAATAACGTGGATAAGGTTATTGCTGCAATAAATAATATTATTGCTGAGGATTCGGGCATAAAATCGTCGATGGAGCAGATGCTTAGTGATTATGTGTCAAAACGAAGCTCTGTATCCATGATGCTGTGGGTTTTGGAGCTTCCTGTGCTTGGTATGGTTCTGGCATTTATTTATATGGTTTCAGGACAGCTTGTCGAATCGGAAAAAAATGAAATTGCCATGTTTAAAAGCCGAGGCTTCAAAAGAACTCAAATTGTTATGATTTATTTTGTACAGGCATTGATTTTGTCGATAATAGCAATTGTTTTGGGGATTTCGGTCGGTTATATCTTATGTATTTCCTCGGCATCCACAACCGATTTTCTGACCTTTGGAGGAAATGATACATCATGCTACAGCTTTACACCTCAAATGATTTTGTATGGAGTAGGTGCTGCAATTGTAGGAATAATGTTTATCGTTGTTCCGGCATGTCTGGCATCGGGAATTTCGATTGTCGAATACATGTCATTAAAAAATGTAAATAAAAAAATGTTTTGGGAAAAGTCGTTTTTAGATGTGATTTTGCTTGGTTTGTCACTGTATATGATGTATTACTTTAACCAGACGGCTGATTCCATAAGGCAAAAGGCTATCGAAGGACAGTCTGTTGACCCGTTAGTGTTCCTTGATTCAATTTTGTTTATTGTTTCCTTCGGACTGTTGGTTTTAAGGCTTACACAATATCTTGTAAAGCTTGTGTACCATATCGGAAGAAAAAAATGGAAGCCTGCCATGTATGCTTCGTTTTTACAGATTACAAGAAGCTTTAACAAACAGGGCTTTATAGCTGTATTTATGATACTTACTGTAGCGTTGGGTATTTACAATGCGAACGGAGCGAGAACTATTAACAGAAATAAAGAAGAACGTCTGCAGTATGAAATGGGCAGTGATGTAGTCTTTAAAGAAACATGGGATAAAATACCTTTCAGAGTGGGATTTACAACACATTATAGTTATATTGAGCCGGATTTTGCGAAATACAGTGAGCTTACTAATCAAGGCTATGCAAAAAATATAGCGCAGGTTCAAAAGATAGAAGATACGTCCGTAAAAACCTCGAAAGCGAAAATTTCAAATGTAATGCTTATGGGAATTAATCCGAAGCAGTTTGCTACAACGGCAGATTTGAAGGAGGAGTTAAATTATCCGACGCATTGGTATAATTATGTCAATGAGCTTTCAAAACAGCCGGAGGGAGCAGTTATATCATCTAATTTGGCAAATGCATTAGGTGTGGAGATTGGCAGCTCGTTTACTGTATATGGAAAAAATAAAGATATTGTTGATGAAGATCAGCATGCAGAGTACAAGGTTGTGGCAATTGTCGATGCCTGGCCGGGATTTGTTCAGTATAGTTATGAGGACGGCGAAGAAAAGGAAAATTATCTTGTTGTAACAAATCTGTCAAGTATTGTAAAAGCGATTGAGAGAAAACCATATGAAATATGGGTAAGACTTGACGATGGAGTTTCCGGAGCTGAATTTAAAGAAAAATTAAATGAAATGGGTATACAGCCTGAACAATATGAAACTCTTGAAAGCAATATACATAATATGAAAACAGAGCCGGAAATACAAATAGTAAATGGTATGTTTACGATGTGCTTTCTTGTTGCACTGGCTCTTTGCGGAATAGGATTCCTTATATATTGGATTTCATCAATAAGACAAAGAGAGCTTTTGTTTGGTGTATACCGTGCAATGGGTATGTCTGTTTCACAAGTTAATAAAATGCTGTTAAATGAACATGTTTTTTCAACATTATTTGCAGTTATTTCCGGTGTTATGGTAGGTGCAGTAAGTACATTGTTGTTCAGCAAGCTTATGGCAATTGTTTATTTGCCGCAAAAGCATAATCTTGATATTTACATTTACTTTGAAGCAATGGACAGTGTTAAGCTTCTTATTGTCGTTACAGTAATGATAGTAATATGCCTGATTGTTTTAAGGAAAATAATTAAATCCATGAATATTACTCAGGCACTTAAGCTTGGGGAAGATTAACTTCTTTTAGTCTTTAGAAATAGAGGAGGAAGAAATGATACATAATAGCGACATATTGTTATCCGGAAGAAATATAAAAAAATGCTTCAGGACCGGTGCCGGAGAAGACTTCTATGCCTTAAGAGGAGTTGATATTGATATTCCAAGGGGAAAGCTTGTCATATTAAAAGGAAGGTCAGGTTCCGGAAAAACAACACTAATCAATGCATTAAGTACACTTGACCGGGTTACGGAAGGGGAAATAAGCTTTGATGGCGAATTTTATTCACAAATGAATGATGCAAAAAAGGAGCAGCTTCGCAGAAATGAAATGGGATTTGTGTTTCAGTCTATTGCACTTGTCCCTATCATGAATGCATATGAGAATGTTGATTTTGCATTAAGATTATGTGATTCTATTGGAAAAATGAGTGACAAGGAAAAAGACGAACGAATTAGACATGTTCTTGAGCTTGTGGGTATGGGAGAAAGAATACATCATCTGCCGGGACAGATGTCAGGAGGAGAACAGCAAAGGGTTGCCATTGCAAGAGCATGTGTGACCAAGCCCAAGCTTATATTTGCTGACGAACCGACAGGCGCACTTGATACCGAAACAGGTATAAAAGTAATGAAGCTTTTCAGGGAGTTGATTGAAAAAGAAGGTATTACAATTGTTATGACAACACACGACCCGAATTTGATGGAACTTGGAGACGTTATCTATGAGATGGAGGATGGTGAATTAATTGAGCGATAAGAAAATTCAATCAATAGAAGTTTTAGACAAAAATAACGAAACGGATAAAATTTCTGATGAAGGATACAATATAGAAACAAAAGAACAAACAAAAGAAGAAAAGCTTCCATTAATTCACTGTGACGGACTGGTTAAGATATACAAAACGAAGGAGCTTGAGGTAATGGCACTTCAAGGGCTTGAGCTTGATGTAAATGAAGGTGAGCTCATGTCCGTAATCGGAAAAAGCGGAAGCGGAAAAAGTACATTGATGAACATTATCGGAGGGCTCGAAAAGCCGTCGGTAGGGCGTATTGTAGTCGACGGAAAAAATCTTTCTGAAATGACAGAACAGGAAATGGTAAATTACAGAAAAAATACAATAGGCTTTGTATGGCAGAAAAGCAGCAGAAATCTTCTCAATTATCTTACAAGCATCGAAAATATAGAAGCTGCAATGTGCTTTGGTAATAAAACACGTGCACAGAAAAAGGAAAGGGCAAATATGCTTCTTGAGATGGTAGGTTTGTCTCACAAAAAGGATTCGTATCCGTCACAGATGTCAGGAGGTGAACAGCAAAGAGTGGCTATTGCCGTGGCACTGGCCAATGAACCCAAAATTCTTCTTGCTGATGAGCCTACCGGAGCAGTAGACTCAAAGACATCAAATATGATACAGGATTTGTTTCGAACACTGAACAGGACACTTGGACTTACAATTATTATTGTTACACATGATATATCACTTGCCAACAAGGTTGACCGTGTTGTAATGATTTCGGATGGAAAGATAAGCACGGAAAAAATAATGAAAGAAAAAGTAAAACAGGAGATAGACAATAAGGTATCTCTTGGCGAATATCATGAGCTTGATGATGATTCGCATGAAGAATATTCTGTTATGGATAAGGCAAACCGGGTACAGCTTTCTAAGGATGTCCTTGAGGCAGCAGGAATAGATGGTAACAAGGTTAAGGTGTCTGTTGAAAATGGAAGGATAATAATTTCAAACAATACAAAAGGTAAAACAATAAACGGCTAATTGACAAAAAAACTGATATACATCTATAATCTACATAAAATTATAGTATTTATGATTTTAGTCTTGGATAAGAAGGATATGAAAATGAGCATGGGAAATGACAATGAAATCAGACTTGAAAAGCTGGGTGAGAAAACATTTTATGTTACAGGATTATTTAAGATAGGTGTATATAAAATAAGTGATACGGATATTTGCCTTATTGAAAGCGGACTTGACAGAAGCTATGCAAAATCTGTCGATAAGGTTTTCGAAAAGGAAGGCTTGAATGTAAAATATATAATTAACACACATTATCATGCAGACCACAGTGGCGGAAATGCATATTTTCAGGAAAAGTACAACTGTCAAATACTTGCTACGCGTATAAATGCGGAACTGATGCGGGAATATGCATTATGCCCTTCCATAATATGGGGAGGAAGTCCGGTTAAGAATATTTTAAATAATTACTTCCTTGCAGAAAACAGCAATGCGGAGGATATAATGCAAAAAGAGCTTCCTGAAGGAATAGAAATCGGCATGCTTCCGGGACACAGCTATGAGATGATATATGTGAAGACAAAGGATGATGTCGCTTTTTTGGGAGATGCCGTTGTTGCAGAGGAAACTCTTTCGAAACACCATCTGTCATATATTTATGATATAGAAAAACATCTTGAAACTCTTGATGTACTTGAGCAACTTGAAGCTAAATATTATGTTGCATATCATGACGAGCCTTTTACAGATATAAAAGAGCATGTTGCATTTAACAGAAAAAATATATATGAAAATATAGAGCTTATAAAGGATATATGCAGTGAGCCAAAAACTATTGAAGAGGTTATCAGAGAATATTTTAACAGATATTATTTCAGACTTTCCATGTATAAGTTTGCTGTTGATGGCGGAATGATAAGAAACTATATGACATATTTGTATAATAAAGGAGAGCTATGTGCAGATAATATCGACAATTTTATAAAATGGCACACAACAAAAAAATTCTACTAATCGTAGAATTTTTTTGTTTCATCAATTATGGTGTATACGCCTTTATCATAGTCAAGAATAATGACATTACAATTTCCCTGGAGTCCTCCGGACCAGAATTCACTTATGGGATGTTTTTTGACATATGACATTATTGCTTTGTTTAAAGCACCATGGGCAACTATCATGACTCTTTCATATTTGTCAGCAAGAGGTTCTATCTTGTCCTTCATAAAATCTCCGGCTCTGCTAATAAGGCTTTCCAAGGTCTCTCCTTCATCCTTTGCAATATAAAGCTCGGGTGCGTCAAAAAAATATTTGAAATTAAGGGAATCATCTTTTATAAGGTCGGCATACATATCACCCTCGTGAAGACCGAAGCTCAATTCTTTTAACCTGTCGTCAGTTTCAATATCTATATTTCTACAACCGCGTATTAATTTGGCTGTGTCTAATGCACGAGACAATGGGCTGGAAAAAATCTTGTCAAAATGTGTATATTCAAGTGCAGCACCGGTTATTTGTGCCAGTCTGCGTCCCTCCATAGTAAGAGGGATGTCGGTCCTTCCCTGAAATCTTCTGTCTTTATTCCATATTGTTTCTCCGTGACGTACAATATATATTTCCATATAAAGTTACCTTCCTCTGATATTTTCTATCTGCCAGTCTATTGGTGTTAAACCGTTGGCAACCAAAAATTCATTTGTCTTGCTGAAATGCTTACATCCCCAGAAGCCTCTGTAAACAGAAAGCGGTGAAGGATGCGGTGCCTTTAAAATAAGGTGCTTTGGATTGTTGAGCATAGAAGCTTTTTTCTGCGCATAGCTTCCCCACAATAAAAATACAACCGGTTCGTCTTTTTCGTTTACGGCACGTATTGCTGCATCGGTGAACTCTTCCCAACCCATTCCCTGATGAGAATTTGGCTGATGTGCACGAACCGTAAGAACAGCATTTAGCATTAATACACCCTGTTTTGCCCATTTTACAAGATAACCGTTATCCGGAATATAGCAGCCCAAATCATCATGTAATTCTTTGTATATATTTACAAGAGAAGGAGGAGCTTCTATTCCGGGACGTACAGAGAAACACAGACCGTGAGCCTGTCCTACGTTGTGATAAGGGTCCTGCCCGATTATTACTACCTTTACCTCGGATAATGGGGTAAGATGAAATGCATTAAAAATGTCATCCCCCGGCGGGAATATCTCCTTTGTATTATATTCATTCCCAATAAAATCAAAAAGCTTTCTGTAATAATCTTTTTTGTATTCCTGTGACAATGCTTTTGACCAGTCGTTTGTAATAGGTGGCATTATTTTGTCCTCCCTGCGTATAATTATAATAAGCTTATCACAATTTTGATTGACACTCAATTGAAATTATGATACTATTCAAAATATAAATGCAAGGAAGAGGAGTAGTAGACTCTTGTATGATTTCAGAGAGCTGTCGGTTGGTGTGAGACAGTATCAGAAAAGTTTTGAACTCGCCTCGGAGCAGCCGGTTGAATTTACAGTAGACACGGACGGAGCCTAACCGTTACAGTAGGAAGATATAAGACCAGTAGTTTAGCACATGGTTCGTATCTGCAGAGAGCATACCTAGTATGAAATAGAGTGGTACCGCGTAAGTAGCTTGCGTCTCTATAGGAATTAGAGAAGTGGGCTTATTTTTTTGTGTTACGCACACCACTATGCATATATGATCCAAAAAAATGGAGGTAGAAGTTATGAAGAATTATGAAAACTACAAAAGAGGTTATTACATGCCACCTGTAAAAAGCACAAGCTGGGTGGATAAGGAATATGTTGATAAGGCACCTATGTGGTGTAGTGTTGATCTTAGAGATGGAAATCAGGCGCTTATTGTACCAATGAGTCTCGATGAGAAAATCGAATTTTTCAAGGAACTCGTAAGAATAGGATTTAAGGAAATTGAAGTTGGATTTCCTGCTGCATCAGAAACAGAATATTCATTTTGCAGAACACTTATCGAAGATAATCTCATTCCTGATGATGTGACAATTCAGGTATTAACACAGGCAAGAGAGCATATCATTAAAAAGACATTTGAAGCAGTTGAGGGTGCAAAAAATGTTGTTGTACATCTTTATAACTCAACTTCATATGCACAAAGAACTCAGGTGTTCAAGAAGTCTAAGGAAGAAATATTAAAGATAGCTACAGACGGAGCTAACCTTTTAAATGATCTCGCTGAAAAATACAATGTAAACTATCAGTTTGAATACTCACCTGAAAGCTTTACGGGAACAGAGATTGACTATGCACTTGAGGTTTGTAATGCTGTTATTGATATATGGAAGCCAACACCGGACAGAAAAGTAATTATTAATCTTCCTGCTACAGTAGAGATGTCATTGCCTCACGTGTATGCAAGTCAAATTGAATACATGAGCAAAAACATGCATAACAGAGAAAACATTATTCTTTCTCTTCATCCACACAATGACAGAGGCTGTGGTGTGGCTGATGCAGAGCTTGGTTTACTTGCAGGTGCAGACCGTATAGAAGGAACATTATTTGGAAATGGTGAAAGAACAGGAAATGTAGATATAATTACACTTGCAATGAATATGTTTACTCATGGCGTAGATCCTAAGCTTGATTTTACCGATATTCCTAAAATTACAGAAGTATATGAAAGACTTACAAGAATGCATGTATATGAAAGATCACCTTATACAGGAAAGCTTGTATTTGCCGCATTTTCCGGCTCACATCAGGATGCAATTGCCAAAGGTATGAAATGCAGAGAAAATTCAGATGACAATATGTGGACTGTTCCATATCTTCCGCTTAATCCTGAGGATATCGGAAGAAAGTATGACGGAGATGTAATCAGAATAAACAGTCAGTCCGGCAAGGGCGGAATAGGATTTATCCTTGAGCAGAAATACGGATTTGATTTGCCGACAAAGATGAGAGAAGATCTTGGATATACAGTTAAGGGAGTATCGGATCACAAGCACAAAGAGCTTTCTCCAAAGGAAGTGCTTGATATATTCCAGGAAGAATATGTAAACAGAAGCGAAACAATTAAGCTTAAGGAGTGCCATTTTAAGCAGGTTGACGGAATCGATGCAGAGATTAGCATTACTGTTAATGGAGTAGATAAGATTTACCACGGACATGGAAACGGAAGACTTGATGCCATTAGTAATGCAATAATGAAGCATTTTGATATCAAATTCTCTCTTGTTACATATCAGGAGCACGCATTACAGATGGGTTCAAACTCACAGGCATGCGCATATGTTGCGATTCAGCTTGATAACAGCGATGTACTTACATGGGGTGCAGGCATTAAAACCGATATTATTGATGCATCTGCATATGCTCTTATTAGTGCACTTAACAGAACTCATCAGATTAAAAAGTAAATTGTTGTATTATGTTTTTTCCTGTGTTAAAATAGACTTAATTATTGGTATTTTGTAAAGCTTATGGAGGAGGTAAAAGTATGCTTTTCGTGAAAACGGACGAATTGAAATATGGTATGCGAATTGCAAAACCTATATACAATAAATCCGGTGTGTTGCTGTATGAACGTAATACAAGACTTACATTGCAGGGCATTGAAAGTGTTAAGAACTTTGGTCTCCTGGGACTTTATATTTTGGAGCCGGCGGAACCTGTGCCTCCTATGACAGAAGAAGACATCGATTTTGAACGTTTTCAGACGATGGCTGTATTTAGTGTAAGAGAAGAATTAGACAGTCTTATTGCGGGAAGAGAACCCAAAAATATAAACAGGCTTGCAGATGCAATCAATACAAATTATGGAAGATTGGATCATAAGATAACCTTTAATCAAAATTTAAGAAGTTCAACAGATTATATTTATAAGCATGTAATAAATGTAGCCATTCTTTGTTCATTGATATCTTCACAGCTTCATTATTCACCAAGTGAGCAAAGAGAGCTTGTGTTAGCAGCACTTATGCATGATATAGGAAAGCTTATGCTTCCTAATAAAGTTAAAGAAAAATATGATGATTACGATACAAATGATTTGATAATTGTACGTAAATTCCAGAGCGACGGACTTGGTCTTATCAGACCGGAGCTTGGCATTGACAGTGGTGTAAGACGTATCATTGCGCAGATACACAAGATGGAATATGGCGATGGCAAGATTGACGATGGCAAGATATTAAAGAGCAGTAAGGTGTTAAAGGTTGCTAATCTGTTTGACTCCATGACAAGCATGAAGCTGTCAGGTGATACAGTATCCGAGATTGCAGCAGTTAAATATTTATTGGTTAACAGAGATGAATTTGATGAGGAAATTGTAGGTGCTTTGGTAAAGAGTATTAATATTCTTGTGCCGGGTGTTTGCGTTGAGCTGTCAAACAAGGAAAAAGCACTTGTTATTTCAGAAAACAAGCAGAATTTATTGAGACCTGTTGTTTTATCATTTAGTACAAATCAGGTATATGACCTTAGCAATAATGGTGTATATCGCAGATGTCAGATAAGTGATATTATGAAAACGATGGATAATCGTATCAAGGTCGATAAGGAAACTTTGAATGAGTATATGAATAAGCGATAATTGCAGTGCGGTTGTCGCTTTTTTATAAATACAAAAAAATTATGTTTTAAAGACAAGGGGATAAAAATGGCAGATAGTGTATTTAACGAAAATGAACAATTCCTCATCGAAGCCAGAGAGGAAGTTAAGACAAGAGATGAGCTTGGCGCGGAAGTAAACAAGCTTAAGACAGACTTTAAAAAGCTTTCAAAAAACATTTCACAGGAAGAAAAGTCTATTTCAGATGAGATAACCTCTACAATTAAAAAGAGAAAAAAAGAAATAGAAGATACATATGATGACCGTATTGATGACAATCGTTCAAAGAAGAAAAAGGTCGCAAGCAAAAAGGATAAAAAGAAGAATGAACGCGTCAATGAGCGTATTGAGGATGAAACAAAACATATCAGCCAGAGCACAAAGGAACTTGAGAGTGAGTTGAAAACTTTGTTTAAGAAGGATAAGGTTCCGGGCTTTTGTGCAACTAAGTTTTATTATTCTTTATTTGCACCAAAGGGTTTTGATGAGGTATTAACATTATTAATCAGTTATGTAATTTATTTTGCAGGTATTCCCGCTGCTGCAACATTTGCCATGAAAATGTTTGTGTTTGACAAAAATGAAAAGTTTGCAAATACTGCTTTTTGGTGTGCCGTTTGCGCAGCTGTAATATTAATCGCTTTAATAGGCATTTTCTTCCTTATATGGAATTTCACAAAGAATAAGCATAAAGAGACAATTCTTGAAGGCCGTGCTTTAATGAATTCTATCAAGGACAACAAGCATGAGGCAAATAAAATCAAATCATCAATCAGCAAGGATAAGGATGAAAGCCAGTACAATCTTGAAGCCTTTGATGAAAAACTTAAAACACTTGATGAAGAAGCAGATGCAATAGCAAAGGAAAAGCAGGAAGCAATAAAAGAGTTTGAGAAAGAAACAAAGCAGATTATTACAGACGAAATCAACAACCGACGTCTCCCTAATCTTGAGAAGATGAAAAATGAAAAGGAAGAACTCGAAGACAGGTTAAATGACAAAGAGAAAGAATACTCTGACAAGGTTGTTGAAATCTCAAAGAAGTATGCTTCGTTTATAGGCGAAGATTTGTGTAAGCAGGACAAGCTTACAGATCTTATTGCTCTTATGGAGGATGGTCAGGCAGCAACTGTATCTGAAGCTATCAGCTTATATAAGGGCTAGATTCTAAAGCATTAATTGAATATTTAAGTGCTTGCGAAATGCAGTTTGCAAGCGACATAACAGTATAAAGCCTTGTATTTTGTAAAAGGCCAGGATTATTATTTGAAACATTTACAATGCCGGTAATTGAAACGTCACCAATTGCCGGCAATTTTTTTTGTACACCTTTGCCGGGGTATATAGGACAGTCGCTTACGGTAATGTAACCGATGTGTGAGCTCTCACCTAATGCTGCATCTACTGCTATAACAAATGGATTAGGTATTTCGTTACGTATATATCTGATTGCATCTTTAATATTTAACGCATGTACGGGCGAACTCAGCTTACCCATAACAATGTAAGAGTCATTGAAGTCTGATAATTGGTCACCTACAAGAGGACCAAGACAATCGCCTGTTGCACGGTCAGTGCCTATGCAAAGAATGACAGGTGTAAAATCATTTATATTAATTTCCCGCATATAATTAATTAAACATTCACCTATTTCGATATATGAAGAATCATCTGTTGGATTGAAATAATGAATATCGCAGTCGTTTTTCATAGTACCTCACTCTATTTCTTTCTTTTTATTAGCTTATGCATTTAGTATTAACAAGTTGAAGCATTTATAAGCAATTATTTAAAAAAATAAATATTAAGTTATCAAGCTTTGGCGGTAATAACAAATGTAGAATTATGCGTTAAAAAAATAAAAACAGACGACTAAATTAGACTAATTAAAAAATAACACAATGCTATTCTTTATAAGTATCAGACACTTTGGCTAAAAATAGTAATTGATTAGTAAAGAATAGGAGGCAACAATGATAGAAGTAATATATGATAAGGAAGATACTTCGGTAAATGATAAAGCTGTTTTGCCTAAAAACATAAGACAGGTAGGAAATCCAAATGGAGGGAAAAGGATTTACATAGAGGATTACGTCGTTACATATTTAAATTATATTGCGAGACCGGGAAATAATTATGCACGTGGAGCGGTGCTTCTTGGAGAATACAGACAAACTGATTTTGGAGACATTATATTTATCAGTGGAGCCGTAAATGCTCAAAACTTAGAACTTGATATGGATGAAAGTGCATTTACAGAGGATGCGTGGGCTCAAATATATGACGATATAAAAGAGTTTTTTCCTGACCTGTCAATAATGGGATGGTTTTTGTCACGAATGGGCTTTTCTACGGCAATCAATGAAAAGATTGAACGTATGCATGTGGAGAATTTCCCGGGCTATGAAAAAGTTTTATATGTAAGTGATTCACTTGAGGCTGAAGATGCGTTTTATATGTATGAAGGCGGACAGCTGGTTAAGCAAAGAGGGTATTACATTTATTATTCTAAAAATGAAGCAATGCAAAATTACATAATAAAACAGCGTGGAGATATAAATGATAATCAGAATGATGATATAGAAAGAAAAGATGAGGAGTTAATAAAAAATTTCAGAAAGAAAACAGAATCACTGGAACCACGACGTTCCTCTGATTCAAATTTGATATATGTAGCTGGTTCGCTTGGAGTACTTGTGCTGCTGGCAATGGGAATTACAATTGCAGGGAACAATAACAAATTGCAGGACATGCAGATATCGCTTAACAGACTTGAATTAACTGCTGATGATACAGAAGCGGTAATGTCTTATGACCTTCAATATGAGCAAACTGATGCGACAGATGTTACAACAGAACTTGAAACTACTCAGACAACTAAGGAGGAGCATGTTACCGAGGTAATTACCATAGAAGAAACGACGGAGGAAGTAATAACAGAAGTAACAGAGGAAACAACAATAGAAGAATCAACAACAGAGGAAACGATTCCGACTATATATGATGGAGAAAACACTTATTATATTGTCAGATACGGTGACACGCTTACATCTATAGCATATGAGCTATTTGGCTCGATAGAATATACAGAAAATATAGCAAAAGCAAACAATATGGATGTGGATGACAAAATATATGAGGGACAAAAATTACTTATTCCAAATATAGAATAAACAGTACATTATATATTGAAAAGTTAAATGTTGAAAAAGTCAAAAAATTGTATAATAATCAAAAATATGTTAATATGTAGTTTAACTATTTGTTTATATAATGGAGATTGATATGAAAAACGAAAACGATAATATTGTTTATGTGAATGGACCTGAAGAAGCCGCACAGAACAATTTGAGGCTTCAGAAGATAAAAGCAACAAAACAAAAAATAATGATAGCTTGCGTAGTCATAGCAGGTGTGATTTTGCTTGCAATTTTTGTAACATCGAAAACAAAAGCTTACAAGGGTTACAGAATAAATCAAAGTGTTGCAACCAATTATGAATCAACTGCTAACTATATTAATTTCTGCGACAACCTGCTCAAGTATACTCCTGATGGTGTTTCGTATATAAATGTAAAAGGAGAAATTGAATGGGTAGCAGGAATAGATATGAAAATGCCGGTTGCGGTTTCGAGTGGAACATTTGCTGTTGTGGCGGATTTAAACGGAAATAATGTTTGTGTATTTGATTCGTCAGGTATGGTCAGCAACCTTTCTATGCCATATGCAATATGCGATGTAGATATAGCAAATCAGGGAGCATTTGCTGTTGTACTTGAAAGTCAGAAAACAAATTATATAAATCTCTATAATAAAAACGGTGAGATTATATATGAGATGCAGACTACTTTGGATAAGAGTGGATATCCGCTGGATATATCTATATCAGATGACGGAAAAAAATTATTTACAAGCTACATAAATATAGGCGCGACGGCTGTTGAAAATAATCTCGGCGCATATAATTTTGGTGATGTGGGACAGAACAGTAATGCAGATCGTATGGTCGGTGGTTATAAATTTTCAAATCAAATAATTCCAAAGCTGGAATTTGTCAATAATGATATTGTTGTAGGTTTTGGAACTGATTCCATCGAAATATATGACATGAAGGAAAAACCTAGTGAAAAAGCATCGATTGAATATGATAAAGAGGTCAGAAGTGTATTCTATGGAAGTGATTATTTGGGAATAATCAGAGACATAAATGCCCCTGAAATAGAACAGACTGAGGAAGAAGAAACTACAGCGGAAATAACAACAGAAGATACAACAGAAGAAACTATAGAAGGCTTGACAGATGAGTCAACAGAGGAAACAACAGAGGACTCATCGGGAGAGTTGACAGAAGAAACAACAGAGGATTCAACAGGAGAGCCGACAGAAGAACAAACGGATGAACCATCCGGTGATTCTACGGAAGAAACAACAGCTGAGCCGGATTCTGATACTTCGGGGACAGGCTATAAAAAGAAAAATCGTAACATGACAAAAGTAATAAAAAATGCAAATAAGGACTTAAAAGATGAAGCTGATGGTAAATATGAGCTTATTGTGTATGATTTAAGAGGAAAAGTAAAATTCAAAAAAACAATAGACTTTTATTATGAAAAGGTGTATTCAAATGATGATGAAATAATAGTATACGGTGGAGATTATTGTGAAATCATAAGAACAAACGGAAGTGTAAAGTATTCAGGAACATTATCGAATACTATTGTAAGCATTGTGCCTACAGGAAAGAATAATCAGTATGTGGTTGTATACGGAGACAGAACAGATACAATTACACTTAAGACATCTGAAGGAGTAGAAGGAGTGATGGAAAAGGACAACACTACTCAAATGGATGAAAAGACAACATCAACAACAGTTCCTACTATTGTGTCAACCGAAAAACAAAATATAACTACAGAAGAAACTACAGAAGAAAGCACAGAAAAAAACACAGAGGAAAACACAGAGGAAAACACAGAAGCTTTCGATACACAGTAAACAAATACCGGGATTGCAAATGAAGAGTGATAAAATACGTAAACATTTAAGAGGAAAATAGATGAATTATATTGCATTGGCAACATTATTAATTTTTGTCATATTTATGGGAATTGGATTTAAGCGAGGCTTCTTTAAACAGGCAACAAGCCTATTGCTGTGCGTTGTTCCAATGATGCTGTCATACTTTATTTCACCGCTGGTTGGTGCGGCTATAGTTAACAATACAAATATTGAAGATAAAATTTATGACGGGGTTTATAACAAAATTGAAACAACTGTTGAAGAAAACATCAAAAAAACAATAACAGAGAAAAAAGAAGAAGTTGCCGTAAATATTGATGATAACTATATTAAAAATGCGACCGAAGAGTACATGAATACTGAATTTAACAGAAGCCAACAGGTTGATATTATTAATAATCTTCCCATACCTTCATTTATGAAAAATGGGCTTCTGGAAAATAATAATGATGAGATAAAGAATTCATTGGGAATAACCGGATTTTATCAATATGTATCCAGATATATAACATATATGGCCATGAATCTGATTGCATTTATTGCAACATACATTTTGATTATGATAGTTATGACTGTAATAAAGATTGCAATCGCCTTTGCTGTTGAGCTTCCGATAGTGCGCAGTATAGATAAATTAGGCGGATTGGTATTTGGGTTTGCACAGGCATTGGCAATTGTATGGGTATTGTTGCTTGCTACCGTTATGCTTTCAGGAACGCAGGCAGGTGATTATATAATATCTCAAATTGATGATAATATGCTTCTGTCTTTCTTGTATCAAAAGAATCTTCTGGTTCATGTGATTACTAATTTTACACATATTATATAGAAGAAACCTTTTACAGTTATTGTAAATTATGCATGTATAATACGCTTTAAGACTAATTTTTTAACATATAAAAGAACTACCGGTGATTTGAGGAGTGGCTTGTTATCATATTGGCTGAGGTATTGGCTGAGGTATTGTAAAAAAATATTGACATAGTAAATTAATGGTGGTATATTAAACAAGCTGTCGTGAAAAAAAGACAGAAAAAAATAAAAAAAGTTGTTGACAATTAATTGACAACGATGTATACTATAAAAGCTGTCGCTA
>CALZHV010000010.1 GCA_945787485.1 uncultured Lachnospiraceae bacterium | reverse complement strand
AAGCATGGATGAAGAAGTAACAGATCCTGCAATATGTGATAAGCATATCAGGATACCGAGGGTTGATTCTGAGTTCACTGCATTTGCAACAGCAGTTATACTTCAGCTTATTGCATATTATACATCTGAGGCAAAGGGACTTGATGTGGATAAACCACGTAACCTTGCCAAGTCGGTTACTGTTGAATAGGAAGACGTGAATAGATGTAATAATACAGGGATGTCGAATATTATTACATCGTGTATATATGCGACAGATTAAAAAAGGTGGTTCATAATTGAACCACCTTTTTTTCTTTATATCACATACATTACTCTTCTGATGTTTCAGAAGCTTCCGTTTGCTCTTCCTCCGACACATTGTTATATTGCACGGATGCATTTATCATTGCTCTGTCGATTTCGAGAAAATCGCTGTCGCTTATGTAGAAGGTATCACCATCGTGGATTATTTCCACTGTAACTGTAACAGGATCAGCATATGTCATTTCCAGACAACCGTCATTTAAAATCTTGATTAATCCGGTAGAAAAATCTGTTTCGTACTGCTCAAAGGTTTTTTCGTTGTAATCTCCGTTGGAAACTGCAAGATTGAATTCGTCTATGTAAGCACTTACTTCGGAGGAAGTCTGATTAAATAAATCAATTGGATATATTGTTATATCAACATAATAACTGTTGGAACCTTTGTATGCCTTTGAAACCTTGTAATTGACTTTGCTGTAAATATTTCTGGCAAGATTTTCGTATTCTGTCTGTAAAGCAGGGGCATCTGATATTGTGACATTGTAATAAGTTTGAA
The DNA here is from genome assembly GCA_945787485.1 of uncultured Lachnospiraceae bacterium. Lineage (GTDB taxonomy): Bacteria > Bacillota > Clostridia > Lachnospirales > Lachnospiraceae > Coprococcus_C. The sequence continues at coordinate 22,961 of CALZHV010000010.1, read as the reverse complement.
TATTGTTTGCCAACAGTTTAATGTTTGAGTCGTATAATGCGTCTGCGTCTTCCTGATTGGCGCCGGTCGCATCAATAAAATCCTTCGTGGCGCCCAGGTAATTAATGGCAATTAAACTTTTTGTATAACTTTGATATGTTTTTTCGTAGTTCTTGCCACAGCCTGTTATGGAAAATGCCAGGAATAACAACAGGCATAATATTGTTGTACGTTTTAGTGAAAAAAATGTTTTAAATTTCATATACTCATTTTAAAGCTGCTTTAATGTTTTGGAATTAAGCAAGCTTTTCTCCTTTATATATAATTAATCATGATTTTTATTAGTTGGTACTTACATGCGAACAGGCAAATTATTGATATTCCCGTATTGGCACCTGCCAATAACCGAACACACGCCGCTTTGCGACATTTGTTTTCATACATCTCATAGATTATACTATATCATAAATAAACAGTAAATACGATAAAAAGCTTAAATCATATTTAAACATATTTCCACAATTTTCAAACTAAAAGTAACAAAAGTGTTTGATATTCTTTGAAAGAGTTTTGCCTGTTTAGTTTTTATGAACAATTAATTGAAATTTATAATGAAAAAAACGAGTGCATAATAGTAAAGATTGTGATATACTGTAATAGCATAGTGCATATTGGCATTTTTTATGATTTGATGTAAATTAATTATAGAGATAATGTTTGAAAGGGGTATTGAAAATGGAGCCACAATTTAAGACAACTTCTTTTGGAGGATATGATAAGAAGGCTGTAGATGCTTATGTAGAGCAGACAATAGCCAATCATGAGAAAGAGGTATCTGAGCTTAAGGCAAATGTTGTAAAGCTTAGTGAAACAGTTAAAAATCTTCACACAATGCGTGAGGTTAATTTAAAGGAATCATCGGAAACTATTGAAAATCTCAAGAAGATTAATGATGAACTCACAGTTCAGGTTTCTCAGCTTAAGTCAGAGCTTGAAACCTTCCGTACAAGAGAAGGAGAATCAGCAAGCAGATATGAATCTATTTCAAGAACATTGCTTGAAGCAAGAGAGAGCGCAGACCTTCTTATAAACGATACAAAGCAGAAGTGTGAAGCACAGCTTGCAGAGACAGAAGCTACATGTGCTAGAATGCTCAGTGAGACACAGGCAGAATGTGAAGAGCTTTCCACTACAACACAGGAAGAGTGCAACAGACTTTCAGCAGAAACACAGTTTGAATGCGAGAAGCTTTCAAGAGAGACAAGAGATAACTGTGAAAGACTTTCATCAGAGACAAGCTCAAGATGTGACAGAATGCACATCGAAACAGTTAATTCATGTCAGGAGCTTAAGGAAACAACTCGTGCAGATTGTGAAGCATTGAGAAAACAAACAAAAGAAGAGACTGACAGCCTTCGTTTAGAAACGGAAAACAATTGCAGGATGCTTAGTGAGCAGACAGCAGAAGATTGCGAGACATTAAGAACAGATACAGTTGCTGAATGTGAGGATATGAGAAGTCAGGCGAGAGCGGAAGCTTATACAGTTCGTATGTCTGTAAAGAGAGAATGTGAAAACCTTAGTGATTACATGGCAAAGCTTATGGATTCGGTACAGAATGTTGTTAAGGCTTGCGATGAAACAAAGAAGGTCGCTGATCAGGCGTTTCCGGATCTTTCAAACTAAATCAGATTAATGTAAATGAGGCTGCTGCATATTTGTGGTAGCCTTTTTGTGCGAGGGTATACATACAAGGAGAAATAAATGGTATTAGAGAATAAATATCTGAAAAAAGCGGTTGAGAAAGCGGGTTTTGTTATAGTTGTAAAAACCTGCAACTTAGAAGATAAAACAGCAAAAATGGAATATATATCTGCCAATGCCGGTACTGTAGGGATGAATGTTGAGCTTTTAAATAAGGGGTTAAAGCTCACAGAAGATTATATACATCCGGAAGACAGAGCCAGAGTAATTAATGCTGTAAGAAAAGCAATGGAATCGAATGTGAGTGAATATTCCCATGATTACCGTATGGTTGGTGATGACGGTCGCATTTTTGAAGTCACTAATGAAATTTGTATTACAAAGCTAAGTGATACTTTGGTTAGCACGGAATTTTATATCAGTAAAGCTGACGGCAGAGAAAAGAAAAGTGAGAGTAAGAAAGCGGCAAAACGCAGCGCTGACCAGAAGCAGGCAGATTATTCCAAAGCTGCATTTGACGACAAAATACATGTATTACTTGATGTTTTTGCGAAGACAAATAAATTATATTCTGCATATGTAGATATGGACGGAAAGATTATTTATCCGCCAACAGGACCTTCAACAAATCTCGGAGATTTTTATGATTTGTTTGAAAAGCCTGAATACAAGGAATATTACAAAAAAATCAAAATGATTGTCGAGGAAAATGCGGAAGCGGTTATTCTCGAAAGAGAAGAAGGCGGAATTGGCAAAATTGCTGCAGCACCAGTTATAGTAGATAATAAAATGAACAGTATCTGGATACTTGGTTCATATACAAAAGAAGAAACAGAAAGACTTACAAAATTAGTTGACTGTCAGTGGCAGATTGCAAATGTTGTTTCTGATTACATAAAGAAAAATCAAATTGTCGAAGTGGAAATGGCAAGGGCAAAGGGCGCAGGCAAGAAGCTTAGAGAAGAGCTTGCAAGACAGGGAATTATTAATGAGGCGTTAAGCAAAGTAAACAGCCGACTTATTGATTCTGCCGATGAAGTAATTGCACAGACCTTAAGAGAAGTAGGCATTAATATGGACCTTGATATGGCATTACTTTATTCTTATGACAAGAATAATGAATTTCATTTGAAATCCTATTGGAATGTTAAAGGTGAAACTCCGGGAGAGGAGCTTGTAGAATATTATCCATCCAGAAGATATATCATAGAAGAAAGATTAAAACAAGACATAAACAGGTATACTATAGATGCATCAACAACAAGTCACGAGAAGAAACTTGACATGATGAAATACAACCTCAAGGCATGCATAACCTGTCCTATATATGAAAAAGACAGATTAAAGAGCATATTACTTTTTGCAGTAACAAAAGCTGACAGAACATGGACTAATGAAGAGCTTGTATTTTCGAAGAGTATAAGCGTGGTAATCAGGTCTATGCTTGAAAATGCTGAAAGTGATGACAATATAAGAAATGTTAATCAGCATTTGATAGAGACATACAACAATTTTAGAATTGGAATATTTGTCAGAAATGCATCCACGGGCGAAGTATTATTCTCAAATAAAAAGATGAATGAGATGATGGGAAGAGATTTTGTTGGAGGAAACAGCAAAGAAATTATTACAGATTTGCATGACAGGTTTGACAATATTAACGGCATGAGAAAACCATTTATCAGTCAGGATGTGTCAAGCTGGAGAAGTTATATTCAGAAAATGGACATGATTATGGATATTACTGAAATTAAAATGGAGTGGCTAAATGGAGAGCCGGCATCATTATTAATTCTCAGAAAAGCGAAAGATGAAGAATTTGTAGAGCAGTGATATAAAATATAGGTGAAAGTATGTCGATATATTTGGTAGCGGAAAGGAGAAAATATGGCTAATTCAGATATTGGAATAGATTTGGGAACAGCCAGTATTTTAGTATATGTTAAAGGCAAGGGCGTTGTTTTGAAGGAGCCATCCGTCGTTGCTTACGATAAGGATACAGATAAAATAAAGGCGATAGGTGAAGAAGCCAGACTTATGCTTGGCAGAACACCGGGCAACATAGTTGCAGTCAGACCACTTAGACAAGGTGTTATTTCAAATTATACAATTACCGAGAAAATGCTTAAATATTTTATAGAAAAGGCAGTTGGAAAGAGTTTCTTTGGAAGAAGACCACGAATAAGTGTCTGTGTTCCTTCGGGAGTAACAGAAGTTGAAAAAAAGGCTGTTGAAGATGCAACATATCAGGCTGGCGCAAGAGATGTATATATTATCGAGGAGCCGGTTGCTGCTGCAATAGGAGCAGGAATAGATATTTCAAGACCTTGCGGTAACATGATAGTTGATATTGGAGGCGGTACGTCAGACATAGCTGTTATTTCACTCGGTGGCACGGTTGTAAGCTCATCAATCAAAACAGCAGGAGATGATTTCGATGATGCAATAGTAAGATTTATGAGAAAAAGGCATAATCTTTTAATTGGAGAGCGTACTGCTGAGGAAATAAAAATAAATATCGGAACATGCTATAAGAGACCGGAAAATATAACTATGGATGTAAGAGGCAGAAACCTTGTGACAGGGTTGCCAAAAACAGTTACGGTATCTTCTGATGAAACAGAGGAGGCATTGAGAGAGGTGACAGCACAGGTTGTTGATGCTGTTCATGCTGTTCTCGAGAAGACACCACCTGAGCTTGCTGCAGATATCGCTGACAGAGGTATCGTACTTACAGGCGGTGGTTCATTATTACATGGCCTTGAGGAGCTTATTGAGGAAAATACCGGAATAACTACAATGACTGCTGAAGAACCGCTCACAGCAGTTGCTGTTGGAACAGGAAGATATGTAGAGTTTTTGAGTGAAAAGAAGTAGGAGAAAAAGATGGTAAGAGCTTTGTATACTGCATGGACAGGTCTTCGTAATGAAGAAAAAAGAATGGATGTAGTAACCAACAATATGGCAAATGCTGACACCACAGGTTTTAAAAAGGTTGATGTAACATCACAATCCTTTGACAGACGTCTTGCTGTTAAAATAAATGACAGTACGGTTGGGTTACAGACGGTTCAGGGAATAGGCGGTGTTTCTCTTGGTGTAAAAATCGGAGAAACATATTATGACATGAGCCAGGGAAATTTTCGAGAAACCGGCAATCAGTATAATTTTGCCTTGGGTGGAAACGGCTTCTTTACTATCAGCACTACAGACAAGAGTGGAGTAGAACATATCAGATATACGAGAGATGGCGATTTCACTATTACCAAGGATGGTTTTCTTGTAACTAAGGATGGCGATTATGTGCTTGGTGAAGGAAACAGACGTATTCAGATACCCGGAGGGGCTACTACAAAAATCAACGTAAATGAACAGGGAGAAATTTATGACGGAAATAATTATATTGCAACATTACAGGTTGTTGATTTCCAAAATTATGAATTTCTTTCAAGTTATGGTGAAAATATGTATGAAGCAGTGGAAGGAGCAGCAATTATTCCTTCTAATGCAACCGTAACACAAGGATATTTGGAGATGTCAAATGTTAATATGGTAACTGAAATGGTCGATATGATTGCCATTACCAGAGCCTATGAAACTAATCAGAAAATGATTCAGACTGTTGATCAGACATTGGAGAAGACAGTTCAGCTTGGACAGGTATAGGTTAGGAGGTAAAATATTATGATGCGTTCGTTATGGACTGCTGCATCAGGAATGAGAGCACAGCAGACAAATGTTGATACAATTTCAAATAATTTAGCAAATGTTAATACGACGGGATATAAAACTCAGGAAGCAAGCTTTAAATCCCTTTTATATCAAAATCTTCAATCAACTTCAACAAACAATGTCGGTGATCTTAAGCCGGTTGCAGCAGAAGTTGGACTTGGAACGAGAGTTTCTGCGATAACAAGTATGTTTACGCAGGGAAATCTTCAGCCATCAGATAATCCGTTTGCCATGGCAATTGAAGGTGAAGGTTTTTTCAGAGTCAGAAATGCAAACGGAGAGATGCTTTACACGAGAGACGGTAACTTTAATGTTTCCCCTGTTGAAGGTGGAAATATGCTTGTTACGGCAGAGGGATATCCTTTGATTGATACTAATGGAAATGAAATAATAATGCCGGACGGCATTCAGGCAACATCCATTACTGTTTCCGAGGAGGGATATGTAGGTTATACCGATAAAGAGGGAAATCCTATCCGGCTTACGAATAACGGAAACCCTGTACGAATAAGCATAGCACAGTTTTCGAATCCGGCAGGACTTGAGAAGGCCGGAGGAAACAATTACAGAGTGACACCTGCATCAGGTGAGCCAATGTTTGAGGACCAGAATCAAGGTCTTACACAAAGTAAGATTCATCAGAGATACATAGAAGGCTCAAACGTAGATGTAGCAAATGAAATGGTAAATCTTATAGTTGCGCAAAGAGCATACGAGATGAATTCAAAGGCTATTCAGGCAACGGACGATATGATGCAACAGGCAAATAACCTTAGATAGGGAGGTTGATTAGATGGCTATTTCTGTAAATGGTGCCACATCAGGAATCAATGGTTCGGAATATGCATCTATATATTTAAAGGATACAGATACAGATAAAAAGATTGGTACTGTTTCTTCTGAATCAACTGATGAAGAAATGATGGCAGCGGCAAAAGAGTTTGAAGCTTACATGATTGAGCAGATATATAAGGGCATGGAAAAAACTGTCATGCGCGCCGAAGAAAAGAGCGAATATGAAGAGTATTTTGGAGACATGCTTGTACAGCAGTATGCGAAAAATGCATCCGAACAGGGAAGCTTTGGATTGGCAGAGCGTCTGTATGAATCCATGAAAAATCAGTATAGTAATGGTATAAGTAATGACTAGAGAAGGATACATAGAGAAAATAATATATAAAAATGACGAAAACGGATATTCTGTTTTTCAGGTAGAGGGTGAAGACGGAGATGAAATTTTTGTCGGTAATCTTTTTGGTATTGGCGAAGGATTATACATTGTAGCTGAGGGTGATTATGTTAATCACCCTCAATACAGTGTTCAGTTTAAGTTCACATCCTGTGAAGTTCATATGCCGGAGGAGGAGATAGGAATTGAAAGATATCTCGGCTCCGGAATCATAAAAGGCATCGGCGAGGTGCTTGCAAAAAAAATCGTTAAAAAATTCAAATGTGACACATTGAGAATAATTGAAGAAGAACCTGAACGTCTGGCGGAAATATCCGGAATTTCAGAGAAAAAAGCGATGGCTATAGCTACGTCATATTCCGAGAAAAAAGAATTTCAGGAGGTAGTTATCTTTTTGGGTGAATATGGAATAAGTGTCAATATGGCCATTAAGATATTTAACCAGTATGGAAACGATGTCTATGAAATAATAAAGGGTAATCCGTATAAAATCGCAGAAGACATATCAGGAATCGGTTTTAAGATAGCTGATAATATTGCAAGAAAAATAGGAATAAGTGCTGATTCGGAATTTAGAATACAGTCGGCTATTTTGTATGCGCTTACAATGGCTTCTTCGGAGGGACATATGTACCTTCCAAAAGAAATACTTATTAAAAATGCAATTGAATTAACTCGTGATGTGCCGGTGGATATAACCGACAATATGTATGGATATGCGGAATATGACAGCATGTTCAGCGGTAAATCAGTATATGATGAAAATCGTGAAAAAATAGAGGCGCAATTAATAGAGCTTGCTATTGAGAATAAAATAATGATTAAGGTTACCGGTGACGAGGAAAGAGTTTACAATAAAATAAATTATTTTGTCGAGCTAAATACAGCGAGAATGCTGCTTGATTTGATTGTTGATTATTCTGTTCCGGAAATAGAGCTTGAAGAAGCAATTGGTAAAATAGAAGAAAAAAATAAAATACAGTTAGATGTGTGTCAGAAAAATGCAGTTAAAGCCGCTATTAACTCCGGTGTTGCTGTAATAACCGGTGGTCCGGGAACAGGAAAGACAACAATAATAGATGTAATAATAAAATATTATGGAAGCTGCGGTATGGAGCTTAGACTTTGCGCTCCGACCGGAAGAGCCGCAAAGAGAATGAGCGAATCTACCGGGTGGCCGGCACAGACAATACACAGATTGTTGGAATTTAATGGTGCTTTATCGGATGATTCAAAGGCGGACAGTACTCTCAAGTTTGGAAGAAACAGAGACAATCCGTTGGAATGTGATGCCGTAATAGTTGATGAGATGTCGATGGTAGATAACTACATTTTTTATTCTTTGCTTCAGGCTATTGCTCCGGGAACAAGATTAATTCTTGTCGGAGATGTAAACCAGCTTCCTTCGGTGGGTGCGGGTAATGTGCTTAAGGATATAATTAAATCTGACTGTTTTCCCGTTACGACATTAAACAGAATTTTCAGACAGGATGAAGGCAGTGACATAGTGGAAAATGCTCATAAAATTAACAGAGGTGAGCATCTTGAGATAATGAACAAAAGTAAGGATTTTTTCTTTATTCCAAGAAACAACGCTGTAAGCATAATAAATGAAGTTAAAGAGCTTGTATCAGACAATCTTCCGAAATATCTTAATGTCAAACCAGAGGATATTCAGGTTTTATCGCCGATGAAAAGATATGATGTTGGTGTTGAAAACATGAATGAAAAGCTTCAGGAATTATTAAATCCGCCATCTCCGGACAGACGTGAAAAGGATAGAAATGACATTGTTTTCCGGGAGGGAGACAAGGTTATGCAGGTAAAGAATAATTATAAGCAGGAGTGGAAGATTTACGGAGCTGTAAAACCGGGTGTAAATACAAAGGGATACGTTATAGATGAAGGTATAGGCGTATTTAACGGAGACATGGGAATTATTACCGATGTGAACGACTATGATGAAGAATTAACGGTTCTGTTTGATGACGGCAGGGAATCGGTTTATCCGTTTTCGGCTTTAAATGAGCTTGAGCATGCATTTGCGGTTACAATTCATAAATCACAGGGTAGCGAATATCCGGCAGTTGTCATTCCTATTTACAACGGACCGAAGAAGCTTATGAACAGAAACCTGCTGTACACGGCTATTACGAGAGCAAAAAGAATGGTCGTAATAGTGGGTAATCTTAATCTGGTAAATCAGATGATAGACAATACAGAAGAACAAAAAAGATATACTTCATTAAAAGACAGATTGGAGGAATTGATACTATAGGAAGATTGAAAAAAATGATGGGCATTGCCGCAGATTTATTGTATCCCGAGATATGCCCTTTGTGTGAGGAGATTCTTCTTCATGATGAAAAAAGAGTGTGTAAAAGATGCTCGTACAAAATATCGTATGTAAGTGAACCGTGCTGTCTTAAATGCGGCAAGGAAATTGATGACGAAGAGACTGAATATTGCAAGGATTGCGAAGAAGGGAGACGTACCTTTATAAAAGGATTTCCTGCAATGAATTATGAAAATACAATAAGGGAAAGCGTTGCTAAATTTAAGTATTCAAACAAACGTACCTTTTCGGATTTTTATGCGTACGAGATTTATAAAAGACATGGCGAAGAAATAAAAGCTTTAGATGTGGATGCATTGATACCGGTGCCGGTTCATAAAACAAAATTAAGGCAACGTGGGTACAATCAGGCAGAGCTTCTGGCAGACAGCCTGTCAGCTTATGTTGATGCACCGGTTGATTCTAATATATTAGTAAGAAATACGAAAACATTGCCGCAAAAGGAGCTTAATGATATTGAAAGAGAGCTAAATTTAAAAAATGCTTTTAATTCTAATGAAGAATGTGTACAATATAATAAAGTTATGTTGGTAGACGATATATATACCACAGGAGCGACAATTGAGGCATGCACATGTGTGCTTCATCGCTTAGGGATAAAAGATGTATACTATACCAGTATATGTATAGGAAAGAGGGATTAAATGGAATTACAAAACTGTAGAAATTGCAAAAGATTATTTAATTATATAACAGGAGAAAGAATCTGTCCTGTATGCAGGGATTTATTGGAAGAAAAGTATAATGAAGTAAAACAATATATAAGGGAAAATCCGGGGATTCCCGCAACTCAGGTCGCAGAAGATTGCGAGGTAAGTATAAAACAGATAAAGAAATGGGTAAGAGAAGAAAGACTTGTATTTGCAGATGATTCTCTCGTTGGAATAGAGTGCGAAAGATGCGGAAAGATGATTCACAGCGGAAGATTTTGTAAAGAATGTGCAGGAGGACTTGCCGATGCCATGAATGGTGCTTTTGCTCAGGAGGTTGCAAAAAGGAAAAGAGTATCCGAAGCCGGAAAGATGAGGTTTTTGGAGTAGTTTGCGCTTTATATGATTGTATATATTTTCCGGGACACGCTCTCGCCTGTTGGGTATGTCACGCTACATAAACAAAAACAGTGGGAATATTATTCAACCTGCCAATTAGGCAGGAGAATATTATTCCCACTGTTTTCGTTAAGAAGCGACATACCCAAAGGGTCCCGGAAAATATATACAATCATTTTTGCGTGCTGTATACGATAAAAAAACATATATAAATATACACAATCATACAAAGCGTGCTGTATACGATAAAAATAAAAAACACATATATAAATATATACAATCATTTTTGCGGATTATTTTTCGCATTATAAAAAAGGAGAAAACGGAATTTAGAATTACATTCAAGAATAATTAAAAAAAATAAAAATAAGTGTTATGTTTTTGTAGTTAATGTTCGATAAATAAATTGAATAATAAGAAAAGGAGGCCTTATTATGAGAATTAGTAATTATAATATGATCAGCCAGTTGTACAGCAACACTACAACTAAAAAGTCAACAACTGCCGCCGGTACAGGATATGCAAGCTTTAGAGATGAGATATCATTATCAACAGTAGGTAAAGATATGCAGATTGCAAAGAATGCTTTGGCAACAACTCCTGATGTGAGAGAGGCTAGAATAGCTGAATTAAAGGCACAATATGCTAACGGAACATATGAGGTTGACAGTGAAGATTTTGCTACAAAGCTTATGGAATCTTATGCAGCAAAAAATGTATTTTAGTGAGGAGTTTTTCATATGGCAAGCTTAATTGAAAATTTGATAACAGAGTTAAATGAGGAGTATGCCGTTTATGAAGAACTTCTTACTGTTACTCAGGAGAAGACGACGATTATCATAAAAAATGATCTCGACAAGCTGAGAGAAGTAACAGATAAGGAGCAATTGCTGGTAGATACAATAACAGGACTTCAGAATACCAGAAAAGAGATAATGCTCAATATTGCCGGCGTATTAAATAAGAAATATGCAGATTTAAAGATTACGGATATTATTGAGTTCCTTGACGGACAGCCTGAGTTCAGAGAACCTCTTGCATCTATCAATGAAAAACTTGCAAAAGTAGCGCGAAAGCTTAAAGATGTAAATTCGCACAATCAAAATCTTATTCAGGAAGCATTGTCGATGATTGAATTTAATATCAATCTCGTACAAAATCTTAATCGTGCACCTGAAACGGCAGAGTACTCCAGAGATATGTTTAAAGGTAACGGAGGATATGCCGGAGGAAATGAAAGCATTTCAGGTAAATTTGACGCAAAGCAGTAGAGAAAATTTTGATGAAAGGAAGGTGGGCACATGGCTGGAACGATGGGTCGATTGTCAATAGGTGTTACAGGCTTGCAGACAAGTCAGTATGCACTTAATACAACTGCACACAACTTAATGAATACACAGACTGACGGATACAGCAGACAGCAGATTATGCTCACTGACAGAACCTACAAGCCGGTTGTAAAGGAAGGAGACAGGATTTACAAATCCGGTCTTGGTGTTGTAACAGCAGAGATAAAACAAACCAGAGATACCTTTGCTGATATGGCATACAGAACAGAATCAGGAAGAATGAATTATTATAAGGCGCAATACGAAACTGTTTCTGAAATCGAAAATTATTACGGTGAGCTTGAAGGTGAAGATTTCAACTCTACAATGAATGATTTATGGCTGTCATTACAGGAGCTTCAGAAAGAATCAAACAGTATTGTAACAAGAAGCTCTTTCATAGCAACAGCACAGACATTTTTGGACCGTGTTCAGGGAATAAGAAACAGTCTGATAACTTATCAGCGAAATCTAAATACTGAAATTAAGGACCAGGTAAGCAGAATAAATGAATTAGCAAAGACCATTTATGAAATGAATGATAAAATTCGTAGCGCAGAGGCAAGTAATGTCGAAAATGCGAATGATTACAGAGATATCAGAAACTCTGCAATAGATGAGCTTAGTGGTCTTGTAAACACTGAAATTATCAATAACAGTGATGGTTCTGTAGAAGTTTATATTGAAGGTCGTTGTCTGATTACAAAAGGACATATTTACGGAATTGATACGATAAAGGTAAGTGATTCGGAAAAATATTCCGCAAGATATGATTTTGTATCAGATTCACAGGATTTTCTGATGCCTGTATGGAGTGACGACCAGGAACCGTTATTTAATATAAATAAAATACCAAGCATGGAAAATAATACTGACATAGGATCTTTAAAGGGCCTTATTATGTCGAGAGGATATTTCGTAAGCAATTATACGGATGTTCCTGTAAAACCGGATAAACCGTTGGCAGAAGATTATGAAAATGATGCCGATTACCGGGATGCAATGACACAATATGAAGCTGATTTGAACGAATATGTCGTTAAATTAGATTATTTTAATAAATATGTTGAGCCATACACCATAACAAATCTCATGTCACAGTTTGATGTTCTGGTTCATGCAATGGTAACAGGAATAAATGACATTCTTTGTCCGAACAAAGAGGTCGAGCTTGCTGATGGCAGCAAGATAACAATTCTTGATGAAGAAAAAGCCGGACTTGGAATGGGAACAGGAAATGAGTATCCGGGAACAGAGTTATTTGTTAGAAACGGAACTCCAAGATATACAGAGAAGACAGTCACATTGGCTGATGGAACAACTAAGACTGTGCAGGTGTACAATGAGGAGGATCCGGATTCATATTCAACGCTTTATACATCAGGAAATATACAGGTAAATGAAAAACTTACTCAAAATCCTTCATTACTTCCACTTACAATGAAGACAGGAGAAGAAGCTCAGGAGGTTGTTGATAAGCTTCTTTCTCTGTGGGATGTTAAGTTCTCAACAGTAAGCCCTAACTCGCTTGTTGAGTGTAATTTCATGGATTATTATGCAGGTATGATGGAGGATCTTTCAGACAGAGGCTTCACATATAATTCAATGGCACAGACACAGGAACAGTCCGTTACTGATTTGGATAATCAAAGACAGCAGGTGTCAGGTGTATCATCGGATGAAGAATTGTCTAATTTGATTAGATTCCAGCATGCATATAATGCATCATCAAGATACATAAATACGGTTTCTGAAATGATAGAATATCTCATTCAGACACTCGGAGCATAACAAAAAGGAGTGATTGCAAATGCCTTCAACATTCTTAGGACTCAACACAGGCTTATCAGGATTGAATTATTTTCAATCTGCTTTAAATACAACTGCACATAATGTTTCGAATGCTAATACTGAGGGCTTTTCCAAGCAACAGATAAATGCAACTGCTTCGAATCCGTTGGAGCTTCATCGTTCATATGGAATGATGGGTACCGGTGTTACCGCAAATAGTGTTGGCAGACTGAGAAACGGATATTATGATGTAAAGTTCAGAACAACAAGTTCAAAATACAGTAAATATGAGGCGGAGTTTAACCAGCTTTCACAGCTTCAGACTTATATGAATGAAATGTCAAGTGATTCGGGATATACTCAGTGGATTGCAAAGATGACTACCGCGCTGCAGGATTTGTCGGATAATCCTTCTGATTATACAACAAGAATATCATATACACTGACTGCAGATTCGTTTACGGATATGGTAAATGAGGTTGCAGATAATTATCAGAATACGCAGAAAACAATAAATGACGAAATAGAGCTTGCGGTAAGTGAAATTAACTCACTCGGAAAGCAGATATATGAGCTTACGCAGGAAATTATAACTATAGAGTTAAAGGGCGGCTCGGCTAATGATTTAAGAGATAAACGAGATGTGTGTGTCGATAAGCTTGCAACATATGTTAATGTCGAAACAGAAGAGCATACACTTATGTTTGGTTCAGGCGTAGACGAGGTACCTTCGACAACGACAACAATGGCGGTAAGAATAAACGGACAGCTTTTTGTAGATGAAATGGAATGCAAGGAGCTCATGGTAGTTCCAAGAGACCAGAAAATAAATCAAAATGATGTTGATGGTCTTGTTGATATTCATTGGAAAAACGCTGACGGTTCATACGGTGAAAAATTTAATGCAACCAAATTTAACGGAAAGCTTGCAGGATTATTTGACATAAGAGACGGAAATAATGCAGAAGTATTTGCAGGGACAATAGTATCAAAAAGTAATTCACCTGCATCGATTGCCGTAAGACTTGCCGAAGCAATTCCGGTTGAAACCCTTAACATTCCTATGCAGGGTACAATTACATTAAACGGAAAAGACTATATGTATGATGGCTGGACAGCTCAATACGACGAAGACGGTAAATTAAACAACTTCACTTTCCACAACATGACAATGAAAAATGAAAATGGTGTAGAAGTAACTGCCATAATTTCTGATGAAGCAGTCGGAAAGGTTGCCCAGATTGGTGAAAAAAATCAGGTTAAAGGTATTCCTTATTATCAGGCAAGATTAAATGAACTGGTAAGAACTTTCTCTAAATATATAAACCGGTATACTTCAGCAGGTGTTGATGCAAACGGAGAAGAAGGTCTTGATATGTACACAGCACAAAGACCTGATGGAAATGATTATGTTCTTAAAGGCTCCATGGTAGGAACAGGAACCATATCTTCAACAGATGACAGCTACTACAGACTTACATCATTAAACTGGGAGCTTAATTCAAAATGGAAGACAGATCCTTCAAAGGTTGTTGTTTCATACAAAGAGGATATTGAGCAGGGTGACGTGGAGGCAAGACCTATCGTAGACAAGATGGTTTATGCGATGACTGACAGCAAGATGTTCCAACAGGGTAATCTGTCACAGTATTTACAGTCTGTCACTACCAATCTGGCTGTAGATATAAATAAAATGGAAGTTTTTATGAACAACCAGGATGACATAAAGTATACCATTGAAAACCAGAGACAATCAGTATCAGGTGTTGATTCAAATGAGGAGGGCGCTGATTTGGTAAAATTCCAGAAACTTTACTCTTTGGCATCAAAGGTTATATCTATATTAAATGAAGTATATGATAAATTAATTACCGATACAGGAGTTTAAGCTAAAAATACACGGTTTAAAGAAACAGGAGGGATATAAATGAGAATAACAAATCAAATGATAACAGGAAATTCCCTTAGAAATATGCAAAAAAGTATGTCAGAGGTTAATACCCGTACAAATCAGATGACTACCGGAAAGAAAATTTCAAAGGCATCAGAGGACCCGGTTATTGCCATTAGAGCACTTAAGCTTAGAACGACTGTAAGACAGCTTGAACAGTACAAGGGAAAAAATATTCCTGATGCAGAGTCATGGTTAAAAATTACCAATACATCCATGGAAAATATAACAAAGCGTATTACCGATATTTCAGAATATTGTGTACAGGGTTCTACAGACTCATTTTCCACAACGGATAGAAGTGCCATAGTAGATGCTTTAAAGCAGTTAAGAAGTATGATTTACGATGAAGGTAATTCAACATATGCAGGAAGATACATCTTTTCCGGATTTAAAACTGACAGAAGTCTTGCATTTTCAGAGACAGAGGATACAAGCATATATTCATACGATATAACACAGCATGTTAAACCGGGCAGCATTGATACAAAGAATGTTGTGCTTGATGAAGTTGATTATACAAAGGTCGATGATTATATAAATGACCCAAGCACATATAAACAGATTAATCCGGAAAAAGTATACAGAATACACCTGGCATATAATGATATTGACAGAGCGAACAATGAAGGTACAGACGTATTAAATATCAATGCGACTGATGCAGCCGGAAATGCCATTGATTTGACCGGATTCACAATCAATGTTAAAGAAACGACTGATGCTGACACGTATTATAAGGTGGCAGATAATGAGATAAATGTTATTAAGGAAACAGGTGAAATTATATTCGGAGAAAACGTTTATAATACACTTAAAGCGGCTGACGATATTTCTGTAACATATGCAAAGAATAATGTTCAAAGCGGAGAATTAAGACCTGAGCATTATTTTGACTGTATACAGCATGTTGTACAGACGGACGGTTCCGTAAAAGATATAACATATGATAAGCCTGAAGAGGGACAGTCGATTTATTACGAAGTGAATTTCAATCAGAGCTTGAAGGTAAATACTGAAGGAAACAAGGTTATTCCTGAGTATATAGGCGGTTATATAGATGATTTGATTTATACTTTAGATGAGCTTGATGCCGCTGAAAAAACAAAAATCAAGCTTGAAGCTATGCTTGATGACCCTGTGTATTCAGCTAATCAGGATGCAATTAATCAGATAAAACGAATGATTAGTGATGCAGACATCGAGGTTGCTGCTAAAAAAGAAAATCTTCAGAAGACATTTTCCCAAAATATAACGAATTTTAAGGACTATCTTTCAACTATTTCTGCAATACAGTCAGATATAGGAAGCAGAATGTCTAAGCTTGAGATGATACAAACAAGGGTTACAGAACAATATGCAGAGTTTAAGGAGCTTAAATCTACAAATGAAGATGTAGAAACTGATGAAGTAATTATAGATTTTAACGAGGCAAATCTTGTTTATGAATCTGCCTTGGCTGCAACAAGTAATATAATGACAAAGACATTGTTAGATTATATTTAAAAAAACGCAAAGGAGAGTGTGACATGGTAGCAGAAACTAAATTTTTTGGAACTATTGATATTGATGATGATAAAATAATAACTTTTCCTATGGGTATCATTGGATTTGAAAATTTGACGAAGTTTGCGCTTATATATGATTCGGAAAGAGAAGAGCGTTCAAAAATAAGCTGGCTTCAGTCGATGGAAGAGCCTCTCATGGTGCTTCCGGTAATAAATCCTATAGATATTTGTGACGAATACACACCTGTAATAGAAGATGAGTTATTAAAATCAATTGGTGATCCGGCAGACATAGATGTACTTATTTTCGTATCTATGACAATACCTTCTGATTTGACAAAGATGACAGCTAATTTGAAAGCACCTTTTATTATTAATACGGCAGAGAGAAGTGCTATGCAGATTATTGTTGAAAATGCAGATTATGAAGTAAAATATAACGTTTATGACGCTATTGAAAGATTAAAAGCAAAGGACGGTGAGTAATATGTTAGCACTATCTAGAAAACAGGGCGAATCAATTATGATAGGAAATGATATAGAAATCACCATTCTTGAGGTGAAGGGCGAGCAGGTAAAAATCGGAATTAATGCGCCAAAGAGCATACCTGTTTACAGAAAGGAAATATATACACAAATTCAGGAGGTCAACAGAGAATCTGTTGCTTCGCTTGATATTGAAAGTCTCAAAAAATTATTTTAGTCAGACAAACATTTCAAAATGTCAAAATTGATATAGTATTCATATTGATATAATATTTAAATGTAATGTAAATATAATTGATAAAAATCAATAAAAAATAAAAAAACTAATTGCCTGATTGAAAAATCAGGCATAAAATATATGTAGGTGTTAAGAAAACCGGATTATGTGCCGATATTAATCTTAGCAATAAAATTTTGAACAAATTGTTCGCAGATTATGGTTCACATGGAGGTGGATGAATAATGGGTATTGAAAGAATAAGTGGAGGAGCAATGTCAGTATCAGCTGTAAGCCAGGCTCCTAAAAAAGCTAATCAAGTGAATACGGAAATTCAGGTTGATAGTGTACCTGCTGTAAGAAGACAGATTAAGACAGAGGATGTTACTGTCGGACAGGCTGACAAGGACAGAAATTTTCATTCCGGAGCAAATGAAGAGGAAGAAAGAGGCCAGCTTAACGGTGGCAAAAATGTCGACCCTGATAAGATTAAATCAGCCGTTGATAATGTAAACAATAATGTTATGAGAAAAACTCAGTGTAGCTTCAAGTATCATGAGGATACAAATCGTATTTCTATTACGGTTAAAGATAGTGACACTGACGAAATAATCAGAGAGATACCACCTGAGAAGGCACTTGATATGCTTGCAAAGGCATGGGAGCTTGCCGGACTTATGGTAGATGAAAAAAGATAGGAGGAAAGCTGTATGGCAGGAATGAGAATGACAGGTCTCATATCCGGAATGGATACTGAGAGCATGGTTAAAGAGCTTGTAAAAGCTAATTCTACAAAAGTCGATAATGTAAAAAAAGAAAAGCAGAAACTCGAGTGGAAAAAAGAAGCTTGGCAGGATCTTAATACCAAGATTTATAATTTCTACAAGACTCAGCTTTCTGCAGTAAAATCAAACGGAACATTTAAAACAAAAAAAGCAACTGTAAATGATTCTACTAAATTGTCTGTAGATGCCAGTAGTTCGGCAACAAACGGAACTCACAAGATTTCCGTTAAACAGATTGCTTCATCAGCATATATGACAGGTGCAAATATTAAGGCAACCGGTAATAGCTATACAAGATATTTAAATGCAGGCGCTTCAACGAATTTTGCAGATATGACAGATGCTGACGGAAATAGCCTTAACCTTTCAGGACAGACAATTACCATTAAAAGCGGAAACGGTACTGTGCCTGAACTCAATTTAGAGCTTGTCGGAAGCGGTGAAAACGGAGTTGCAAATATCAATGAATTAAATAAAAAGCTTTCAGAAACAGAGGGGTACAAAGATCTTAAGGCTTCTTTTGTTGACGGAAAGCTTACATTTACAAATTCTTCATCGAAGACTGCAGGAGATGGAACTAAGACAGGGGAAATATTTACTGTTGAAAGTAGTGCTCTTGGATTATCAGGTGAGGTTGGATTTGAGTCTGACAAGGATGCAGGTAAGACTAATACTCTTACAGGCACTGTAGGTATGTCTTACAAGAATGTTTTTTCAAGTAATGATATTAATAAAGGCACAAAGCTTTCAGATATCGGAATTTCAGTAGGTACAACATTTTCAATTAACGGTCGTGATTTTGTTGTTGATGCAGATTCTACCATTGACAGCCTGACAACAGCATTTTCAAAGATGGGTGTATCAGCTAACTATGATGAAAAGCAGGGCAGATTTTATATCAATGCATCAGGCACAGGTTCTGACAAGGATTTCACTGTTACATCATCGGACAGCAATGCATTAGATGTACTCGGACTTGGAAGCAGTGCAACAAAGATAGATGCACAGGATGCAATAATTGATTACAATGGCGTTGAATATAGAAATTCTTCTAATACATTTAGTATTAATGGCTTAAATATTACAGCTAAGGCAGTAACAGGAGAATACGATCCTGCAACAGGAAAGATGACAAATGATAATCCTATCAATGTCGAGGTTGCTGCCGATGTAGATGGTGCATATAATCAGGTTAAAGAGTTTGTTAAAGCATACAATGCTTTAATCGACGAGATGTACTCATTATATGATGAGGAAAAGACAGATTATGAGCCTCTTACAGACGAGGAAAGAAGCCAGCTTTCCGATACTCAGATTGAGCAATGGGAAAAGAAAGCTAAGCAGGGCCTTTTGAGAAGAGACCAGACTATTAATTCTTTGTTATCGAGTATGAGAACAACTTTAAATAAGGGTGTTACTGTTACAATGGATGATGGTTCTACAAAGCAATTTACACTTGCATCTCTTGGTATTGTAACCGGTGATTATTCTGAACATGGAAAGCTTCATATTTTAGGCGATGAAGATGATCCTGCATATTCAACAGAGGATAATAAGCTTAAAGCAGCTCTTAGAGATAATCCAAATGTTGTTGCACAAGCATTTGCAGGTTCAACCGGCAATAAGGGAATTGCGCTTCAAATGTACGATGACCTTACAAAGGCTATGAGAAGAGTTGAGGGCTCAAGCAGTTCACTTACTTTCTACAATGATGTTACTATGAAAAATGAAATAGACGACTATGATGATGAAATAGAAAAGTGGAAAGAAAAACTGCAGAAAATGGAAGATAAATATTACGATCAATTTGCGGCAATGGAATCAGCAATGGCTAAACTCCAGACACAGCAAAGTTATTTGTCATCGCTTCTTGGTGGAGGAGCATAAATATAGGTCATAAACAAGGAGGTAACATATGGCGTATAATAATGCGGCAAAGGCATATGGAAATAACAGAGTAAACACGGCATCTCAGGCTGAGCTTACACTTATGTTGTATGAAGGAGCAGTTAAATTTGGAA
The DNA here is from genome assembly GCA_945787485.1 of uncultured Lachnospiraceae bacterium. Lineage (GTDB taxonomy): Bacteria > Bacillota > Clostridia > Lachnospirales > Lachnospiraceae > Coprococcus_C. Next base: position 2,865 of record CALZHV010000010.1, on the reverse strand, counting down.
ACAAGGCTCTTGTGGCTATGGAAAATAGTGATTATGAGCAGGTTAATGTCAATATCCAGAAGTGTCGTAATATAGTGGTGGAGCTTACCAGTACTTTAAATATGAAATATCCTGTAGCAAATGATTTTAAGCAGATTTATGATTATATATTTGCATTATTGTTACAGGCAAATCTCAGAAAAGATTCTGAGCTTCTTGGCAGAGCCGTAGATGAGCTTAGAGACATGAGAGATATCTGGAAACAGGTCATGTCGACTGCAAAAGGTCCACAGTTAACACTTGATACTTAGTACATAATAGTTTTAATGCGAGGAATTGTATGGAACAGACAGCAATGTATGTAAATATAATGCAACAATCACTTGAACGTAAGTATGACTATCTTAAAGAGATTCTTGATATAACTAAGGAACAGTCTGAGCTTATAAAAAATGATGCGCTCGAGGATGATGTATTTGAGACGACATTAGACAGAAAAGAAATTCTTATCAATAACATTAATGAGATTGATAAAGGCTTCACGGCAGTGTATGATAAGGTTCGGGGAGAAGTTCTTGAAGACAGGCAGTTATACAGAAATCAGCTTTTGAAAATACAGGAGCTGATAAAGAAGTGTGTTGATTTTGGCATGGAGATTGAAGCTCTTGAAGAGAGGAACCGTGCCGGAATTGAGCGAAAGCTTTCGATAGGATTTAAAGGCGTAAAGCAGGCAAAACAATCAAAGTCTGTAGCAAGCAAATACTATCAGTCGATGGCAAATGGATATGTAAATGATTCCTTGCTATATGACAGAAAAAAATAAAATAAATATTTTTATAATTTTTATAAATTATTTTATAAAAAGGGTTAAGTATATAAATTTTGTTCCGATATATATAGTGTAAGGAACAAAAACAGTTCATTCACAACCGGTAATAACTCGTAAGAGTATTACATACATATTAACGGTGGTAAAACCACTAGTACATGTCGCAAGGAAGCGACATTATATTCAAGGAGGAATTATTATGGTAGTACAACACAATTTGCAAGCAGCAAACACAAACAGAATGTTAGGACAGAATGTTAAGGCTGTTCAGAAGTCAACAGAGAAGTTATCATCAGGTTATCAGGTAAACAGAGCAGCTGATGATGCAGCAGGACTCTCAATCAGTGAGAAGATGAGAAACCAGATCAGAGGTATTAACCAGGCTGTTAAGAACTCAGAAGATGGTGTTTCACTTATCCAGACAGCAGAAGGTAACATGAACGAGATTCACAGCATCCTTCAGAGAATGGGTGAGCTTGCTACAAAGGCAGCTAACGATGTTAACGCATCAGAAGACCGTTCAGCAATCAAAGATGAGATGAGTCAGCTTAAAGAAGAGATCAACTCTATTGCTAAGAAGGCAGCATTCAACGGAACAAAGCTCTTAACTGGTTCATTTAAGAACAAGCAGCTTCAGGTTGGTGCAGTTGCAGGTGAGAACATGGCTATTTCAATAAGCTCAATGAGTTCAACATCACTTAAGGTTAATGACCTTAAAGTTTCAACTCATGCAGCAGCTTCATCAGCTATGACAAAGATCACAGCAGCTATCAAGACTGTATCAGGTGCAAGATCAAAGCTTGGTGCTATCCAGAACAGACTTGAGTACACAATCAACAACCTCAAGAACTATTCAGAGAACCTTACAGCAGCTGAGTCACAGATCAGAGATACAGATATGGCTACTGAAATGACAAACTACAGCAAGAATAACATTCTTCAGCAGGCTGCACAGTCTATGCTTGCACAGGCAAATCAGTCTACTCAGGGTGTACTTTCATTACTTCAGTAATTTGAGAACATCAACTTATTGACGAGAAGGGCTGGCTCTTATGGGCCAGTCCTTTTCGCTTTAAAAAATAGACGATAATAAAAAAATACAACAGTATTAGGTACAAGCTCGCTTGTAAAACTAATACTGTTGTATTTTTTTGAAATTTTTAAATTTTTTTTGAAAAAAGGGGTTAAGTAGCAAATAATTTGTCCGATATATAAGGTGTAAGATTAAAACGGGCGCGGTTTTAATCAATGAATATAAAAATTTAAGGAATAAACATAAAAAGGATTTTCCTCTTACAGGGATGTAAGAGCGTAAGAAAAGGAGAGATTATTATGGTAGTACAGCACAACCTTCAAGCAGCAAACACAAACAGAATGTTAGGACAGAACGTTAAGGCAGTTCAGAAATCAACAGAAAAGTTATCATCAGGATATCAGGTAAACAGAGCAGCAGATGATGCTGCAGGACTTTCAATCAGTGAGAAAATGAGAAACCAGATTAGAGGTATTAACCAGGCTGTTAAGAACTCAGAGGATGGTATTTCACTTATCCAGACAGCAGAAGGTAACATGAATGAGATTCACAGCATTCTTCAGAGAATGGGTGAGCTTGCTACTAAGGCAGCGAACGATGTAAATGCTACAGAGGATCGTACAGCAATAAAGGATGAGATGGATCAGCTTACAAAGGAAATTGATTCTATTTCAGAAAAGGCAGCATTCAACGGAACAAAGCTTTTGACAGGTTCGTTTAAGAATAAGCAGCTTCAGGTTGGTGCTGTTGCAGGTGAAAACCTTGAGATTACAATCAGTGCTATGAGTGCAAAGGCAATAGGTATCAGCTCACTTAAGGTTTCAACACATGCTGCATCAGCTTCATCAATGACAAAAATTTCAGAGGCTATTAAGAAGGTTTCAGCAGCGAGATCAAAGCTTGGTGCTATTCAGAACAGACTTGATTATACAATCAACAACCTTAAGAACTATTCAGAGAACCTTACATCAGCTGAGTCACAGATCAGAGATACAGATATGGCTACTGAAATGACAAACTACAG
>CALZHV010000009.1 GCA_945787485.1 uncultured Lachnospiraceae bacterium | reverse complement strand
ACTGGAGCGAACATTAAATACAAAAAGGAATATTTTTGTAGGTGAAATAGACAGACTAATAGGTATATTGCTTCCTTTTATAGTTCGTACTATGATAATTCATCTTATGGCGGCAGAATATCTTGGCTTAATGAGTCTGTTTTATTCTATTGTCCAAATGCTTAATCTTGTCGAACTCGGCTTTGGGACAGCGATAATTTACAGCATGTACAAGCCGATTGCCGATAATGATACAAAAAAAATAAATGCTCTTTTGAAGTTTTATTCGAAGGTTTATATTAATGTCGGACTTATTGTCAGTGCGGTCGGACTTTCGGTAATGTTTTTTTTGTCAAAACTTATTAAGGGTGATGTACCACAGGATACAAACATTTATATTCTTTATCTGATATTTCTTGTCAATACCGGCATAAATTTCTTTTTGTTTCCGAATAAAAAAGCTCTTATGACTGCCTATCAAAGAGATGATTTGATTGGAAAAATGCATATCATTACCCAGATTATAATGTATGCGGCTCAGATAGTAAGTGTCTGGTTATCGAGAAGCTTTTACATGTATGCAATTACAATACCGATTTCAACAGTGATTTATAATCTGCTTTGTGCATACCAATGTAATAAATATTATCCGGAATATCATGAGGAAGGCACACTTGAAAAAGACGAATATTTCGAAATAAAGAAACAGGTTTTGGGGCTGATGGTTAGAAAGGTAGCAACACTTTCAAGAAACGCATTTGACTCAATGTTTATTTCTGCATTCCTCGGACTTGGCATTACTGCCATCTATGGAAATTACTATTATGTAATGGATGCTGTTGTTATGATTCTTGCCGTTGTTAAAACTTCTATGGCAGGTGGTGTTGGAAACAGTATTGCGATGGAGACGGTTGCGAAAAATCATACAGATATGTCGCTGATTAATTATTTGTATATGCTTATAAGCGGTTGGTGTTGTATATGCCTTATTTGCCTGTATCAGCCTTTTATGGAAATATGGGTTGGTATGGATATGATGTTTTCTGCTGATATTGCAATTTTGTTTGGAATTTATTTTTATATATTAAAAATGGCTGATATAAGGACTTTGTATTCGGAATCGGTCGGTATATGGTGGCAGGCAAGATATCTGTCTGTTGCTGAGGCTGTAAGCAATCTCTTGCTTAATTATATTTTTATTAAAATGATGGGAGTATACGGAATTATACTTGCAACGCTGATTTCGTATTTTATTTTTAATTTTGTGGGAGGAGCTGTTATATTATATAAGAAATATTTCACTGATGGTGGTTTTTTAAAATATATTTTGTCGCATTCAAGATATGCTTTAATTACGGGAATTATAGCAATTGTAACTTACTATGTGACATGTAAAATCAGCATAGATGGATGGGGAGGCTTAATATTAAAGAGTCTGGTCTGTATTGTGTTACCGGCTGTATTATACTACCTCATTTATTTTAAAACAAAAGAATTTAAAGACGGAAAGAAATTTATATTATCGGCAGTGGGGAGATAAAATGAAAGTATCTGTTATTATTCCGGTATACAATGTAGAAAAATATGTAAAAGAGTGTGTGGAAAGCGTAATGAACCAGACGCTTAAAGATATAGAGATAATATGTATTCACGATGCCGGTACGGATGGTTCGTGGGATATTGTGAAAAAACTACAAAAAGAAGACGACCGGATCATTTTGCTTGAAAACGAAGAAAATAAGGGACTTGCGACCACAAGAAATGTGGGAATGGATAAAGCTGTGGGAAAATATATTTATTTCCTTGATTCTGATGACATGATAAGAAAAGATGCTTTAGAAATATTATGTAAGCGGGCAGATGAAGAAAATCTTGATGTTCAGATTTTTGGAGCAGACTTTATATATGAAAATAAAAATTTGGAACTAAAATTTAAAACAAACCCACGCATTTTTAAAGGTACGTATGAGGATGTGATTGACGGCAAAAGCTTGTTTGTAAAGTGGATGGATATTTGGGACTGGATGCCATCGCAACCAAGATTTTTTTACAAAAGGCAATTCCTTACAGATAACAATTTAAGATATAAAAATCAGATGTTGCACGAGGATGAAATATTCACTTTTGATGTTTTGCAAGTAGCGCAAAGGATAAGAGTAACTCAGGATGAATTATTTATACGAAGATTCAGAGAGTCGTCAATAATGACAGGCACTCCAACGATTAAAAATGTCGAGGGATGTATAAAAATAATCGACAGAGCAATAAGTGCCGTAAGTAATGAGGAAGCTTCCGAAGACTACAATAAGGCAGTAAAATTTTATGTATATAAGATTTTTAAGGATGCCACAAAAAAATACAGACTTGCAAAGAAAAAGCTTGATGAAAATAATGCTAAAATAATTCTTTCAGAAGATATAAAAAACAATGAATCAAGACTTGCAATTTTCCATTTGATAGAAAGCTTTGGGTTATGGGAGGAAGTATGAAGCAAGAAAAATATTTGTATTGCTGTTCATCGTATTACCAGGTGCTAATCACTCTTATGAAGGCATGTACAAGTAAAATCACAACAGATATAGTACTTGAAGTACATGGCGTTGAGACGGCGAATGAATTATCGGTTTACATAAAAAATAATATGGGCGATTATGTAGATAAAGTATTTGTATGCGATAATAACATCAAAGTAGATCCATATACAATGCGAAATGCGTCTTTTATATCTGCTCAAAGAAAAATAATAAAGAAGCATGTCGAGGCGGTATTTGATAAAAAAGACTTTGAAAAAGATTATTCAAAAATATATGTATATTGGGATCTGGGATATGTCGGGACTTATTTAAATATTAAAAAACACAAATACACTCTAATAGAAGACAGCCTTAATTCATACAAAAATATAAGAAAAAACAGATTGAATTATGCGTATATATTCAATAATCCTGTGAAGTTTAGATTAAAAAAAATGTTTGGGATAGGTGTTATCCCGTTTGGATATTCGAAATATTGTGAAGCTGTAGAAGTAAATGAAAAAGAAGGTATTGAAATACCGCCTGATAAAGTCAGCGAGTTTAAAAGAATAAAGTTATTTAAAATGCTTGATGAAGAGCAAAAAAGAATGATTTTTAAAACATTTTTTAGCGGTACTGATCAAAAATTTGAGTCTGACGGTAAGGGAATATTGATACTTACGGAGCCTTTTTGGGTTACAAAAAGGCTGCCATATGAAAATACGCAGATTAAAATGTATAAGGACATTATTGAACAGTTTTCTGACGGAGGCAATGTATATATAAAACCTCATCCAAGAGATAAAATTTCTTATAGTGAAGTATTTGAAAATGTAATAGTACTTGAAAAAAATATACCAATGGAGGTACTCAATTTTTCGGATTTATTTAAGGTTAAAAAATCTATTACCGTTACTTCGTCTGCAATAAACGGAATAACGTGTGATAAAGAAAAAATATGTCTTGGAGCTGAATTTTTAGCCAAATATCAAAAAGAAATATAAGGGGAGTAAGGATGAAAATTATAGGAGTAATTCCGGCAAGATATCAATCATCAAGATTTCCGGGCAAACCGGTTGCCATGATAAACGGAAAACCAATGATTTGGTATGTTTATAATCAGGCAGTAAAGGTTAAGGCTTTTGATGAAGTTATGGTTGCAACGGATAGTAAAATTATTTTTGATACATGCGTGGAATATGATATCAAAGTTGTTCTGACAAAAAATACTCATCCAACAGGAACAGACCGTTTGGGAGAGGTCGCAAAAATGACCGATGCGGATTTCTACGTAAATATACAGGGAGATGAACCTCTCATTGAGCCTGAAACGATACAATCAATAATAGACTACAAAATGAAATATCCGGAAGTGGAAGTAATCAATTCAATGACGGATTTAGGTGAAAAGGAAGATGTAAATGCTCCATCGATAGTAAAGGTGGCGGCAACAGCAAACGGAGATTTGCTATATCTTTCGAGAGCCCCGATTCCAAAGTCAAAAAAGGATGATAAGGTAAATTATAAAAGACATCTTGGTTTATATGGATTATCAAAAGAGGCATTATTGTTTTTTTCAAATGCACAACGTGGATATCTTGAAGCAATTGAGGATGTAGAAATGCTTAGATTTTTAGAAAACGGATACAGAATAAAAATTGTTTCGGTTAATTCCTGCAGCATAGGAGTTGACTTGAAAGAAGATATTGCAAAGGTAGAAGCAATATTAAATGAGAGAAACGGAGAATAATTATGCCAAAGATTTCTGTGCTGATACCGGCATACAATGTTGAAAATTACATATGTGAATGTATCGAAAGTGTTTTGACGCAGGATTTAAATGATTTTGAAGTAATATGTGTTGACGATGCATCGGAGGATAAAACACTATTTTTGCTTCGTGAATATGAAAAAAAAGATTCACGAATACGTGTGTTTGCACATGATAAAAACAAGGGACAGGCTTGTGGTCGTAATCTGGCATATAAGTATGCAACCGGAGAATATATATACATGCTTGATGCTGATGATAAATTAAAAGAAGGTGCGTTATCAAAGCTTTATCGTATATGTAAGCAGGATAATCTTGATGTAGTTGGGTTTGAAACCTTACAGTTTATGGATGATAAAAGCCTTCAGGTTAAGATGCCTGCGAAAATGATTAAGTATGATGACACAGCTGTGATGAATGGAGCAGACGCACTTGTTTATTGTATGGATAATGAAGTGTTTTCTTTGAGCGTTCCGACATTTATGATAAAACATGAATATCTTGAGAACACGGGACTTAGGTTTGTAGAGGGTATTTTACATGAAGATGTAGGATATATATATGAACTCATAACGAGGGCAGACAGAATAAAATTTGTACATGATATTTATTTTTTAAGAAGAGTTCGAGCAAATTCCACGATGACAGCAGATTTTTCAGACAGAAATATAGAAGGATATATAAAAAGCTTCTTAAAATCCTTAGAGCTTGATGATATTTTAAGCAAAAAGTATAATAGCCCGGAATTTGAAAAAGCAGTAAAAAAATGGCGTAGAGATATTTTGGGACGTATCCGGCAGTTATATAATATTTCAGAAGAAAAAATATACAATCAAAATGGCGGTTGCGTTGACGAAACTGTTAGACAGATTTTTAACATTATTAAGCTGGATAATATAGAAAAATGTCAGACAAAAGACATTTTGGGTCAGGATATAAATAAATTTAATGATATTAAAGAAATTTATATATGCGCAACCGGGCAGTATGCCGAAAGAGCAATAAGTATGATGGCTTCACTTGATATTGTTGTAAAAGGTGTTTTGGTAAAACAAAAAAACAAGAACAGCTTCAAGGGTTTTCCGGTGTACGAGATTTCTTCATTAAAGGACAGGAATACAAGTGTTGTTTTGAGCGTTTCAAGGTATTATTCGGAAGACTATATAAAAATGCTTAGTGAAAGTGGATTTGAAAAAATAATAAAGATAAACTTTTAATAAAATTACGAAAGTGAAAAACTATGTTGGAAATAAAAAGAGAATGTACCGGTTGTATGGCATGCTTGAATATTTGTCCGGTTGGAGCGATAACCGTGAAAACAGATGAATACGGATTTATCATGCCGTGCATCGATAAAGAAAAGTGCATATCCTGCGGTAAATGCGATGATGTGTGTGTTTTGAATAAAAACACAACTCATTTTGTAGAACAGACCGGAATTGAAAAGTACGAAAGCATATATCCGATAAACGCATATTCCGTGTATAACCTCGATGAAGAAATAGTAAAAAAATCCTCATCAGGTGGTGCATTTTATACACTTGCAAATAATATTTTGATGCAGGGCGGTATTGTGTTTGGATGCTACTACGATGAAAAAGAAAAAAGTGCATACCTGACTGATACGGACCATGTCAATCTAGACAAATTACTTACAAGTAAATATGTGGAAAGCTACATAGGAAATGGTTTTATAAAAGTAAAAAAACAATTAGACAGTAGCAGAAAAGTTTTGTTTTGCGGGACTCCGTGCCAATGTGCAGGATTAAAATCTTTTTTGAAAAAGGAATATGATAATTTATTGACAGTTGATTTTACATGCGGTGCCGTAGCTTCTCAGAAGGTTCTTGCCAATTATCTTGAAGGCATGGAAGAAAAATATAATGCTAAAGTAAAAAGACTTAATTTTAGAGATAAAAAGTACGGATGGGGACAATATTGTATGGCTGTAGATTTTGACAATGGAAAAAAATACAGGAGAACAGCCATGAACGATTCATATTTTTTCTGTTTTTTAAGGTCGTCAATGCAAAGATTATCATGCCATGGTTGCAGATTTTCGAATGCTCATAAATCAGATATAATTCTTGCGGATTTTTGGAAATGTTACCATTTCGATGTTGATACTAATAATAAAAAAGGTATTTCACTTGTTCTAACCATGACTGAAAAGGGCGAAAAAGCCATAGATAAAATAAAAGATAATGTGCATATTGAAAAGCTTGACAAAACAAAGGCTTCTTATAATTTAAAACCGAGGGAGTGCCCGAACAGTAAGCTTAAAGAAATAGAAGATGACCAAAGCATGGCATATAAATATGGCGTAACAAAGCTTAGAAAGAAATTGTTGTCGCCAAAACAAAGGCTTGTCTACGGCATCAGACAATATATTATGGATAAACCTGAATTGTCAAAAAGATATCAGAGATTGGTAGGTAACGGACAAATTATGGTGTGTTCAAATGACGAACAAAAATATAATAGTATTAATAGCATCATAAAGAAGATGAATGACAGCACGATAAGTGTCATAAGCTTTGACATATTTGATACGCTGATAGTCAGAACAATAGGTTCTCCGTCTGATTTGTTTGAACTTTTAGATAAATATTTTAAACAGCTTAATGCTTCGGCAATAAGCTTTAGAAAAATCAGAGTGGAAGCTGAAAATGTACTTCGCCGTATGATAACATCGGGTGAAATAAAAAAAGAAGATATTACGTTAGACGAGATATATGATGTTATAACAAGTTTGTTTGGCGTTGAAAAAACAGTGGCTGACAGGATGAAGAATTATGAGACAGAACTTGAATGCGAGTTATGTAAACCTAGAAAAACCGGACAAAGGCTTTATAAAGAGGCAATAAAAACCGGAAAAAGAGTTATATTGACGTCGGATATGTATTTGGAAGAAGCTGTAGTTACAAAAATATTAGATAATTGCGGATACAAGGGATGGCACAAATTGTATTTGTCTTCAACACTTGGACTAAGAAAGGTAACCGGTAATTTATACAAATATATTGTAACTGAGCTTGGTGTAAAATCAGAACAAATACTACACATAGGTGATAATGAACAAAGTGATTATGAGCTTGCAGTTAAAAACGGTTGTCAAAGTGTATGGTTACCTTCTGCAAGATATATGTATGAAAATAAGGGATGCGGCAATCAGGTTAAGAAAATATGTGGCGAACTTACCAATTGGGAAGCAGCGCAAAACAGTGTAGGAATCGGTATTATGCGACAGCTTGCTGCAAATAAATATTTTGACGATCCCTTTAGACAATTTGAAGAAAAATCAGACTATAATGCAGATGCATATTTCATAGGATATGCAGCACTTGGTATGGAGCTTCTTTCCCTTGTAAACTGGATAATTAAATGTGCGAAAGAAGACGGAGTTAATAATGTCATATTTATGGCAAGGGATGGATATCTGCCGCTTAAGGCATATGAGTTATTGTCACAGTATAAGGAATTGCCAAAGGCATCATATCTTTATGTATCAAGAATAGCAGTATTACCTGCGATGATACATACAGCACTTGATTTATATGATTTGCCGATGGATCTAAATTATCAGACACCTAATAAACTCCTCTTAAGACTTTCATTTTGTATGAAGGATATTGAAGAAAATGAGCTTGATAATTTGTTGAAGGAAAATGGTTTTTCCGATTATGATTTAATATTTACAAAAAGTGAATATTTAAGATTTATAAGTTTATTTATAAAATATCTGTACGATGAAACAAAACATGAAAATGCAAAAAAACGTATTGCCGGATATATGCTTGAGAATGAAAATGCAAAAATAACGGATAATTGTGCTTTGTTTGATATGGGATACAGTGGAAGAATACCGGAGGCAATAATTCATTCGACAGGTATTGTTCCCCACATTTATTATTTCCATTCTGACAGCAGAGAGCATTTCAGATATGAAAAGATTTCAGGAATGAAAATAAAGACTTTTTTTGATTTTAATCCATATATGGAATCATCGATAAGAGAGTATTCATATCTTGAAGCTACATCGTCATGTATAGGGTATGACGAAAAGCTAAATCCAATATTTGATATCGGACCTGCACCCGGATATGAAAAAAATGTTAATCTTATGCAAAAGGGTGCACTTGATTTTATAAAAGACTTTATGGATGATTTTGGCGAATTTGAAAAAGAGGCAGCTTACAGATATCATGATGCTTCTATGCCGTTTGAAGCTTTTATCAGATATTGTTCCAAGTACGACAGAAGCGTATATGACAATGTGTTGATAGATGATGAACTCTGGGGTGGCAGAAGAAATATTGATTTAAAAGAACTAATGGAAATAAGACTTGCAAAAATACCACAATATGCTAAGGAAAATAAAAATGAAACAAACTAAATCGGAAACGGATAAAAATTACATAGCTTCAATGCAAAAATTAGACAAGTGTGATGATTTTAATGTTCATATGAATTACAGTCCGCTTAGAGAGTCATTGTTTAGCTGGTTTGAATTTGATAACAGGGCAACGGTACTTGAGTTAAATGCGCAATCAGGAGCCCTCACAGGACTGTTTGCAAGAAGATGTAAAAGTGTGACTGCAATTACTTCTTGTGAAAAAAAGGATATTGTCTCAAAAAGATATGAAGAACAAGAAAATGTAGTCGTACTATCTGCGGAAGAATTTGATAAAACCAGGCAGGGAAAATACGATTACATTATTGCATATCATACTTTGTCTGACTTAAATGAAAATATTTTGTCTGTTTGGATGGACATGTTAAATAAAGAAGGGCATCTTTTTATAGTTGCTGAAAACAGATATGGTATAAAGTATTTTTGCGGCGCAAAGGACCCGTATACAGGCATTTGCTACGACGGAATAAATAATTATCTGCACAGGTCTTTTGATGAAGGACGTTGTTATTCAAAGAAACAAATTGAGACATTGCTGGAGTCTAACAAGATAGACAACTATAAATTCTATTACCCTGTTCCTGACAGCAGTATGCCTCAAATGATTTTTTCAGACAATTATATGAAGGGAACAAATTCCTTTGAACGACTTATCGATTATAATTACATAGACGATTCGATTGTAGGCTTGGAACATAGAATATTCGGTGAGCTGATAGATGGCGGAGCACTTCCGTTTATGTCTAATTCATTTCTTGTTGATATTGCAAAGGGAGAAGTATCTGATATTGACTATGCCGTATTAACTACGGACAGAGGTGAAAAGTCAGGTTGTGCCACAACAATACATTCAGGTAAAATTGTAAAGAAAAGACCGCTATGGAAACAGGGCGAAGATAATATAAAAAGATTATATGAAAATACCGAGGATTTGATAAATCATGGAGTTCCTGTAATCAAGGCGAAGCTTAAAGAAGATGAATACGGAACATATCTTTCAATGCCATATTGCGAAGGGCCTGCGCTTAGTGATGTGATAAAGGATTTAATCGTTAGTGACAAAGAAAAGGTTTTTGAAATATTTGATTCTATTTACAATTACATATATACGGCTTCCGAGGTTATAGATAAGGATGAATGTGGTGATATACTTTCTAAAGGATATCTGGACCTCGCTCCATGTAATAGTTTCTACGAACAAGACGGTATTTTGTTTTATGATCAGGAATTCGTGATGGAGAAGTGCCCATTGAAATACGCAATGTTTAGAACAATAAAATATTGCTATGCATCAGCTAAGATGATGGAAGAACATATATATATAAAAACTATGTATGAAAGGTATGGCATATCAGATGAGTTAATCGATAAATTCGAAAAAAAGGAGACTGAATTTATAACAGGCTTAAGAAATACAGAAGTATATAAGCCGATGTATAAATGGGCAACACCGGATTATGAAAAACTTTATAGGAGAATGAAAAAAATAACAAAGCTTTCGGAAAAATCTGATAAGCCATACAAAATTGGTTATGTTCCCGGGGTATATGACCTTTTCCATGTTGGCCATTTGAGGTTGTTCGAGAGGTGTAAGGAACGCTGTGACTATCTTATAGTTGGAGTTTTAACAGACGAACTAGTGGAATATTACAAGGCAAAACGGCCGGTTATCTCTTACGAAAATCGTGCTGCTGTAATTGAAGGACTCAAGGTAGTGGATGAGGTTATTCCCGTTGATTTTAATAATACGGATAAGCTAAAAGCGTGGGAACAGTTGCATTATGACTGCCATTTTTCCGGAGATGATCATGTTGGACATTGGGATGATATAATTGAAGAACTGCGAAAAAGAGGTTCAAATATGGAATTTTTTTCTTATACTGAAGGAATAAGCAGTACGGCAATCAGAAATAAAATGCAGGATTAATTATTATGATTTATACAGACGAAGAAATAAAAACATTAAGAGAATATGAGCTGGATTTATATTTTAAGCTTCAGCACGTATGCAAAAAATACAATTTAAGATATGTTACGGGATTTGGGACCACTCTCGGTGCAATAAGGCACAAAGGATTTATTCCGTGGGATGACGATATGGATTTTCTTATGCCAAGAGAGGATTTTGAAAAGCTTGTTTTAATTGCACCAAAGGAATTTACAGGTAAATATGAATTTTTGGAACCGAGACTTTCTGATGGATATGTGATGGCGTTTGCAAAATTATCAAGAACGGATTCCACATTTATAGAGGCAACGGATGAGGATGTAAAATATCACAGAGGTATTTTTATAGATATATTTCCGATGGATTATTGGCCACAGGACAAGAAGAAACGTGATAAGCTGGCACTTCGATGTTATATCTTATTAAGATTGTGTGTGTTGGCTACATACAGCCGTCCAAAGCTCCCCATTGGAATGAGTCCGCTAAAGAAAAAAATATCTTACGCAGGATGCTTTGCCATTAGTGCATTTCTTAAAACGTTTAGAATAACAACGACAAAGCTTTACAATAAATATTTAAAACTTGCACAATCAACATCAAAAGAGGAAGCACAACATTATGTGACAGACCTTAACTGGTGTTGGATAAGAAGAAAGCCGCATTTTGAAATGTTCGGGCTTCAATACAACGACGAAGATTTGTTTGTTCCGTTGGAGGTTCCGTTTGAAAATACGACGATACCGGTGCCAAAGGAGTACGATTCATACCTTACTATAGCATATAAGGATTATATGAAGCTTCCTCCGGAAGAAAAGAGACATTGCCATGCACCGTCTAAGCTTGTTTTTCCTGATAAAGTGTAGCATATCGCAGGCTACATATTTTTAATTACAGATGATAAAATCAGGCCTTTTTGTACCGAATTAATAAGAAAGTGTAGAAAGAGAATGATGAATGTTTTATATACAATAGATGGTGGATTTGTACCACAGGTAGCGGCAGCTATAACATCAATATGTGAAAATAACATGCATGTTGAAGAAATACATTTTTATATAATGTCTTTACATATACCTGCATGGCTTGAAAAAAAACTGGCAGAATATGTCAATACATATTCTAAAAATGCTTGTATAAGAGATGTTATATTTATTGAGCTAAACGAAATGCATCATTATTTTGATTTTACGATAGATACATCAGCATGGAATCCGATAGTTCTTGCCAGATTACTTGTAGATAAGCTCTTACCTGAAAATGTAGAAAGAGTCATATATCTTGATGGAGACACAATTGTAAGAGGAAGTCTCAGTGAATTATGGGATACTGATATGGGCGAATTGTCTATAGGTGCATGTATTGAAGCTACATGCAGCCTCAAGAGAAAAGAAAAGATGGGGCTTAAGAACAAACCGTATCACAATGCAGGCGTCCTTCTCGTGGATTTAAAAAACTGGAGAAAAAACAACACCGGTCAGGAAATAATAGATTATTATTGTAAAAACAACGGTAAACTTTATGCAAATGATCAGGATGCGATAAACGGAAGCCAGGTAGGGAAAATAAAAACTCTTTCACCTACATATAACTATCATAATACATATGATATATACAGGTACAGATTGTTTGAAAAAAATTGCGATTATCCCGTGCCTTCAAAAGAAGAATTGGCAAATATAAAGAAAAATCCATGTATTATACATTTTCTTGGAGAAGAAAGACCATGGAGAAAAGGGAATAAACACAGATTTTCCGAAGAATACATTAAATATCTCGACATGACACCATGGGCAGGGGAGAATATTGATGACGGCTGGAGGCTATACTTTACATGCTGGAATATATTTAATTTTGTCATGAAGCCATTTCCTCTTACAAGATGTCGCATTATAAATACGCTTGTGCCAATGATATTAAAAAAGAAATCATAAATGTATAGTGACAGAGTAAAAGCTGTAAATATTGAAAATAGGCATGAAATATGCTACCCTATATGCATTATCAAATGAGGTTATATAATCGTTGTAAATGATTATTTAAGATGGGATAAGATGAATTATTATATTGGCGATTTACATCTTTACTGCAAAAGTCAGTTAAGTGTAAGCGGAAAAAAATATGATGGAAGACCATTTGAAAATATTGAGGAAATGCACAAGGTTATGGTAGAAAAGTGGAATGCCAGAGTGACGGAGGATGATACCGTATATATATTAGGTGATGTGGGCATGAAGCTTAGAAAACATTCACTTTATGATGTTATTTCCCTTATGAATGGTCATAAGATTCTGATACAGGGAAATCATGATGATTTGACAGATGCCGGGTATTTGGAATTATTTGATGAAATACATGATTATCTTGAAATACAAGATGTTGCTAATGACCGAAAATATGCGTTGATACTGTGTCATTATCCGATTCTTATGTGGAATAATCAGCATAAGGGTTCAATTTTGATTTATGGGCATACTCATAATACAATAGAAAATGATTTCTTCAAGGATTGTATAAGACGAATGAATGAAGATATAAATTTCAGACATGAAAAGGAAGAAGCATTTAAAGCAATTAATGTTGGCTGCATGTTTCCTTATATGGAATATGAGCCTAAAAGCTTAAAGGAATTATTGGATTTACTATATTAAAGTTACAGAATTATTATGATGGAGGGTAAAATGGATACACAGACAGTAAACAATCAGATTACAAAAGAAGAATTGGATAGAGCTGTTACAATAACTAACAGAATAAACAGCTATTATCACAGCAAGGTTGTAGGACAGCCGTGGCTTGGTTTTTCTCTTATGGCTGCATTGGTCGCAAATGGACATGTTTTACTTGAATCTGTTCCGGGACTTGCAAAAACTACTGCCGCAAAAGTCATGACGGAAGCTGTAAACGGAGCTTTTTCAAGAATTCAGTGCACACCGGATTTATTGCCAAGTGATATAATCGGTACACAGACATACAACATGGCAACAAACACATTTGACACACAGCTTGGACCGGTACATTCCAATTTTGTATTGCTTGACGAGATTAACCGTTCAAGTGCAAAAACACAGAGTGCCATGCTTGAAGCAATGCAGGAAAAATCAGTAAGTATCGGTGGACATACTTACAAATTACCGGACGTCTTTATAGTAATTGCTACGCAAAACCCTATCGAACAGGAAGGAACATACGTGCTTGCAGAAGCACAGCTTGACAGATTTCTTCTCAAAGAAAAATTGCAATATCCTTCACCTGCGGAAGAAATCGAAATTTTAAACAGAATAGAAAATGACGTGTTTGCTAAATCGAGCTCTGTTGCAAGTCTTGATGATATTGTATATCTTCAGAATTTATGCAAGAGAGTATATGTAGACCCTTCAATTAAACAGTATATAGTAAATATTGTTCAGGCAACAAGAATTGCGGATCAGTTGTTACCTTCAGAATTGAAGGGCTATGTGGAAATGGGAGCAAGTACAAGAGCTGCCATAGCATTTATGGAGGTTGCAAAGGCAGTTGCATTGTTAAACGGAAGAGGTTATTGTATTCCGGATGATGTAAAGGCTTTAAGATATAGCGTTTTGAGACACAGAATAATGCTTAATTTTTCAGCAATGGCTGATGGAGTGAAAGAAGAGACAATTATCGATGCTATAATAGGAGCAGTTAAAACACCATGAAATTGAAATACGTTTCTAAGATTCAGACGAATCTTAAAAATTATAAAGCGATTCATACAAATAAAACCACAACAAGGCTGATTGACGGTTCTTATAATTCTGTCTACAAGGGTAGAAGTATGAATTTTGATGAACTCAGAGAGTATGTTCCCGGTGATGACATCAAGGATATTGACTGGAAAGCAACCGCAAGGAGTCAGAAGGTTCTGGTTCGTCAATATATCGCCGAAAAAAGGCATAATATTTTGCTGTTAATGGACACAAACAGGAGAATGCTTGCTGATACTAAAAGCGGCAGGGAGAAAAGAGATATTGCACTTATGGGAGCAGGTACTCTTGCATATCTTGTAAGCAAAAATAATGATTTTATCGGTTCAATATTTCCGACAGAAAAGGGAATGAGTTATTTTCCGCTTAGGACAGGTCTGATAAATATTGAAAACATATTGGCACATTATAACAGTGCGGTTACAAAAAATAATTTTTCAACACTTGAGTCTTCCGTCGAATATATAGAGAAGAACATAAAACGAAATATGATAATTCTTATTGTGACGGATATGGAAGGTATTAACAATATTGATGAAAACAATCTCAAAATGCTGAAATACAGAAATGATGTGCTTATTTTGTGTGTAAGCGATGCAAGCCTGAGCGGGAAAAATGTTTACAATGTCGATGAAGAAGAATATCTTCCGGCATATTTGACAGAAGATAAAAAGTTAACTAAGCGAATAGAGAAAAAGAGAAAACAAATCTATGACAGCTGCATGGATAAGGTGAGAAAATGCGGAATTGCAATGGTTATGATAGACGATACAAAGGATTTGGATTCTCATATAGTAGAATTGTTAGAAAAGCATAAGCTTGAAATGAGGTAATATGGAAACAACAGTACAATTACAGGAGCCGTTTTCGTATGCATTGTGGCTTCCGGTTTTATTAAGTTTAATAGTATTTGGTTATCTGATTTTTCTTATCGTGTCTAAGATAGTAGAAAAAGCAAAGCAAAGAGAACCTAAAAAAACACCTGAAGTTAAGGTTGTTGTACAACCTGTAGATATCGAACAATTAAAGCAAAAGTATATTCAGGAGGTAAACAAAATAGAGGCGGAATTGGCACAAGGCAGTATTACAAGCCGAGATGCTTATCAGAAGATGAGTATGTGCATACGTTCATTTGTTTATGAAGCAACACGGATAAATGTACAAAGCTGTACTTTGCAGGATATCAGAAAGCTTAATATGCCTTCGCTCGAAAATCTGATTGCGGAATATTATATTCCGGAATTTGCACAGGATTCAGTAGGTGATGTCAGCACAGCTTTACAAAAAACAAGAAGGGCAATCGAAACATGGAATTAATGTATCCAATCGTGATTATACTTGGAATTGTTGCTATTTTGATATTGTCATTTATTAAATTTAATAAAAAGGATGAATATCAAAGCGGAAAAAAAGTAATTAATCCGGAGTATATTCAGGAAGAAAAATATGTAAAGAAAAAAATGAAAAAATATCGTATTCTTGTTTTCTTTATTAAGACAGCATGTGTTGTATCTATAGTTGTGTCTTTGATATTGGCAGCAAGACCTTATACGATAGAGGTTACAAATAAAGAACAATATAGCAGAGATATTATTCTTTGTATTGATATTTCTTATTCAGTAGATGAGTTAAATCAAAGTCTTGTAGGAAGGCTCAAGGAAACTGTTAATTCATTGAGGGGAGAGAGGTTTGGAATTGTAATTTTTAACAGCTCTCCTGTATTGCTTGTTCCTCTTACGGATGACTATGAATATGTTATTGATGAGCTTGATAAGCTGGAGAAGGCTCTTGACATGAGACAGCATTATCTAAACAGCTTTGGAAACTATGATTACAAACAGGGAGAATATCTTATAGCGGGAACCGATTACGGAAGCGATGAAAGAGGAAGCTCACTTATCCCGGAGGGAATGGCGTCGGCCGTTTATAATTTCCCTGACATAGATGAGGACAGAACGAGAATAATGATTTTTTCTACTGACAATGACCTGCAGGGAGAACCGATGCTCACACTTGATGCTGCAGCAGATATTTGTAAGAAAAACAGTGTGGTAGTATATGGCATAGGCACGGAAAACATGACAAATGAAGCCCGTCTTGAGATGAAAGCAGCAGTTGAAAAGACCGGTGGAACATTTTATCTTGAAGAACATTCGGGTACCGTCAAAGAAATTGTTGAACAAATAGATAATTCCGGCAAAAACCTGGTAAAGGGCGAAACCCAGGTCAAAAAAATCGGAAAGGTGACTACGCCGTTTATATTGCTGGTTTTGAGTGTAACTGTGATGATTATTTTAACTAAAAGAGCAAAGCTGTAAGTGGGGGTATAAATATGATAATAAGACCTATAATACCGATTGCACTTATGGCAGTTATATGCATAGTGCTCTTGGTCTTAAAAAGGAGGGGCGTTGGCCCGTATATTAGACAAATTTTTATAGTGCTTTTATTGTTTGTTATTAACCTTCGAATTATGGTCCCTAATGGCGAAGTGACCATAGAAGAACGTGATATGAACATGAATGTTGTGTTTGTAATTGATAATACGATAAGTATGGTTGCCAACGATTATGGAAATAACAAGACAAGGCTTGAAGGTGTTAATGAATGTGCAGATTATATTATTGATGAACTAAACGGAGCCAAATTTTCCATAGTTACATTTAACAAAGAAGCAAAGCTTATTGCACCGTTTACAAAGGATGGAAATTTTGCAAAGACAACCCTGGAGGCAATATATCCTCTTGATTCGATTTATTCAAAAGGTACAACATTAAATGTATGTCGAGATGTATTATTTAATCATTTGAAGGAGACAAGAGAAAAAACTGATGCAAAGATAGTTCTGTTTTTTATCTCGGACGGTGAAAACACAACCGAAGATAAGCTTAAATCGTTTAGTGAACTTGCTAAATATGTTGACGGAGGTGCTGTTCTTGGCTTTGGAACTGATAAGGGCGGTACAATGTCATTGTATGACAAATACACTGAGGAATACAAGGTCATACAGGATTACAGAGGCTATGAGACTAAGGATGCAGTATCAAAAATCGATGAGGGAAACCTTAAAGCGATTGCTGATGATGTCGGCATTAACTATGTCCACATGGAAAAGCCTTCTGATATAGACAGTGTGATATCAAAGCTTAGTGCTGATGTACAGATGGAGCCGACAGAAGATAAAATAAAGGATTATACGGATATATATTATATTTTTGTAATTCCTCTTTTAGGGTTACTTGGTTATGAATTTTTTGCATATAGGAAATATGCGTAAGGAGCGTCTTTATGAAAAGTGTATGGACTAAAATCTGGATAGTTTTTATAGTTCTTTGGTTAGTGGTTCTTGCGAATTATGTTTCAAACGAAGTGATGATTAATAAATACGAAAAAGGAATATATACAGAAAATAAATTATCATGGCTTGGAATTTTGGAACCATATGTCGCACCGTACAATCAGGGTAATGCTCATTATCAAAAGGGCGAATACGAGCAGGCAATTGAAAGCTATCAAAAAGCGTTGCTCAAAAATCCGCCGAAGAAAAAAGAGTGTAAAATCAGAATTAACATGGCACTTTCAAAGCTTGCAATGATTGATTTTGACAATCTGACAGAGGATAAAATTCCTGAAATAATCAGACAGCTTGAAGATGCTAAGGCTGTTTTGACGGAAGAGGGCTGTGCAGAAGAAGACGGAATGGGGCACAGTAAGGATGCACAACAGCTCAAGGAAGAAATAGATCAAATGATAGAGATGCTAAAAAATCCTCAAAGCAGCGGCTCGGATGACGATAGTCAAAAAGAGCAGGAGAAGGATAATGAGAACAAGGATGATTCGGACGAGGAAGAAAAGGATGAAATTCAGCAAAAGCTGGAAGAGATACAGGACGAAAGCATGAAAAATCGTTACAGTGATATTCAGGATGTTGAAAATTTCGATAATTTTGATTTCAGCTTCGGTGATGAACCAACATGGTAAAATATTATTGTATGTTTTGTATCACTTGCGCAACTTTTTTCAAAAAATATTCAAATATTATTCTTTGTATGATTTGAGTTGTAAATATATATTTTGCTGTGTTATACTGTGACTGATTTCGCTTATTTTGAAATAATAAAAAAATTATAGGATTTGCTAGCTTAGCAAAAGAAGAGGAAGGAAATGACTTATTTAGAAATCTTTTTATTGCTTGGAGGAGTGGGTCTCTTTCTTTATGGTATGTCTATAATGTCTACCGGACTTAGAAATGCCTGCGGTGACAGACTTCAACATATTCTTGAGGGAGCAACAAGCAACAAATTTCGAGCTATTCTTGTAGGTATAGCAGTTACCGTTCTGGTACAAAGTTCTTCTGCGACTGACGTAATGGTTATCGGTTTTGTTAACTCTGAGCTTATGACGCTCGGACAGGCTATCGGAGTTATTATGGGTGCCAATATCGGTACTACCGTAACAGCTCAGATTACAGCATTCAATGTCAGCGCATATGCACCGCTTTTGATTTTTCTCGGTGCAGTTATATTTATGTTCGTAAAGAAACAGGTTTGGAAACATATTGGTTCAATTATCCTTGGATTTGGTATGTTGTTCCAGGGTATAAAACTGATGAAGGATTCAATATTACCACTTTCTGAGACAGAAGGTTTCAAGAATATTGTTACCTCTTTATCAAATCCGTTTTTATTGTTGCTTTTCGGTGTTGCCTTTACTGCATTGCTTCAAAGCTCATCATCTGCAACAGTTATTTTCCAGGCATTTGCCATACAGGGGCTTATAGAATATAAAAGCTGTGTATACCTTGTTATAGGTTCTGCTATTGGTTCTGTCACACCTAATCTTTTGGCATCTCTTACAACAAACAGAGATGGTAAGAGAACTGCTCTTTTGAACTTATTATTTAACCTTATAAGAGCTGCAATTATGTTCAGCCTTGTAACCTTCTTTCCAAAAGTGCTTGAGATTATTCAGGGATTTTCACCGGATAATGTGGCGCGTCAGATTGCCAATACGCATACAATATTTGCTATTCTTGCAGTGTTGTTAATTGCTCCGTTCTCCGGACTGATTGTAAAACTTGCACGCAGACTTATACCGCTTACGGAAGAGGAGTCGCAGGTTAATGAAGGAAAATCACTTATGTTTCTTTCTAACCTTGATAAGATTCCACCATCAATGGCATTCCAGCAGGCTAGAAAAGAAGTTGCAAGAATGGCTCATATATCAAGAAAGAATTTTGAAACTGCATTGGACTGCTTCTACAATATGGACGATTCGTTAGTTCCGAAGGTTGCAAAAATGGAGGAAACCGTAAATTATCTCGACAAGAATATTATTGCCAAGCTTGTTGAATTAAGGTCCAGTGATTTGCCTGAAAAGGATAAAGAAGCGCTTTATTATCTTGTCCTTGCAATTGATGATATTGAACGAATTTCCGATTTTGCTGAAAATATAACAGGCTTCCAGCAAAGCATGAGAAAAGATAAGATAGAATTTTCTAAGGAAGCTGTTACAGAGCTTAAGGAAATGTGTGAGAAGTGTAAGAGAGAGGTTGAAATCTGTTTCGAAATATTTGAGACAGGAAGCGAGGAGCACTTAAGAGAAGCTATTATCTTGGAAAATGACCTTGATAATATGCAGGAGACATTGATGAGTGCACATATCAAGAGACTTATGGAAGAAAAGTGCAATCCGTCTAAGGGAGTTGTATTTACTGATATGGTTACATTGCTTGAGAGATGTTCAGACCATGCACTTAGTGTTGCATACTCTTATATTAAGCCAAGAAAGTAAAATTGTATGAGAAATGCATTGTCTGTTAAAGCATTTTCAATATATTATTTACAGTTGAAAAAAACCACAGATAATAAACTAAATATAATAACAAAAAATCCGGTACATTGATGTACCGGATTTTTGTTTATAAATATTTGCATTATTGATTATTGTTTTGGCTATCGTTATTTTGATTATTTGTATTATATTGGTTATCGTAATTGTACTGATTATCTGTATTGTATTGATTATTGTTATTATACTGATAATCATTATTATAGCCTTGATAATTGTTATATTGATTGTTTGAATCAGAGTTGTTATAAGCAGTGTTTTCGGCAGGATTGTATCCGTTTGAATAACCTGTGTTGCTATTATAATCAACATTGTTGTAATCAACATTTGGATAAGCATTGTTTACGCTATATCCTGTATAAGAAGCGTCATAACCTGCAATACTTGGCTTGGCCGGTACAAATGAATATCCGCCCGGATTGTTGTTTGAACGCATCCAGATATAAAGCTCAGCACTTGTAGCATCCAAATAAGGATTTACAAAGAATATACTTAAAATTCCACATGTAAAGATTGACAGGATGTTCCATCCGATGAATGACAGATTAAGACAAAACGCATGCCATTTGTGTCCATACATCATACGGCTGCTTATTTCTCTTGCCTGCTTATGATTAACAGTTGGATCATCAGCTAAAATATAAGGAACCATCAGCCATTCATATGACTTTATTATACCCGGTATTATAAACAATAATGTCCATAAGCCTATAAACAGGTTGGTTGTAAACATTGTTAATACAATATTTTTCCAATTTCCTTTTTTGAAACCAAATCCCATAAGTCCCGGTTTAACAGGTTCTGCTGAATTTTCTACGAAGAACTTGTGACATCCGACCTTAAGTGGAGCAAATACAAGTATTCCAAGAGCGGCTGAAATTGCAACAACTAATAAAACAATTACAAGCACTATTAATACAGTAATAGTTGTGATAAGTATTTCCGAACTGTTTTTAACAGGAGCTTTAGATGTAACTGCTGACAGTTCTGTAAATCCATCGTAGTCTTCGTTATCGTACTCGTTAAATTCAAAGTCATCAAAATCATCGAAATCATCAAAGTCATCATAATCATCATAATCATCGTAATCATCGTAATCATAAGAATCATTGTCTTTAAATTGTTCGAACATATTAGTCATGCTTGAGCTTGAAGAACTTGATGAGGAGCTGCTGCCACCACCACCGCCGCCGCCGCCTCCTGATACAAATGCAAGAACAAGGGCAACAAGAACGCAAGACCAGTAATTTCTCCTGAAAGCGGCAAGACCTTTAGTTTTTAAATCTTTAATTGACCACATAAAATCATTCCTCCTTTTTATTAGAATATAATATAAATCTCTTTTATTTGCAATAAAATTAAATAATTAGAGATAAATAATTTAAAATATAATTTTATTTTACATAAATTTTACAGGTAATTTGTAAAAAATAGAAATCTGAATATTAAATTATCTTTTTTGCTTTGCCTGAATACATACTTTCCGGAGAAACCTTTTTTTCTGTTTTTAAAGCTTTCATCATAGTGAAGCATAAGCTCAAGGGCTTCCTTTTTGTCTTCCGGGACATTATATATTTTAGAAAAAGATACCAGCTGTTTTCTGATATGTCCTTTGTTTTGACTGCTTTGTTTAATTCGTCGCATTAATTTGGAGCCATCCTTTTGTGATGCACCAAGTGCATTGCCGGAATGCTGTCTGTAAAGATAATGCGGTGTTACATCATATGTTACTTCGCCATAACAGCTTGAAACAAGATAAATCCACCAGTCATGCATAAAAATATCTTTTGGCATCGGAATAGTTATTCTTTCGAGTACAGCTTTGTTAAAAACAATGCCGCCGCCTCTGGCGATATTTTCTATAAGTGCATTTTCAAAAGCCGGTTTTATTATGTCGGCTGATGCAACCGTAGGCTTTGGATTTTCATAAGCACGGGAGGCAACAAGTGTTTCGCCATCCGGAATATTTATTGTTTTGTCTAACGGCAGGAGGTTGCTGTCTACAAGGACCGAATCACAACAATACATTTTGGGAATAATAGTTGTATGTTTCTTTTTTCCCTTTTTTTCATACGGAATCGCATCACAGGCAATTTTTAATTTATCCAAATCCCACACATCGTCCTGGTCGGATAAGGCATAAAAATCACGGTTTTTGTCAGCTAATTCAAATAATCTGAAAAAAGATGCAACCACACCGCAATTTTTGCCAAGTACATATTTTATATTAGGATATATACTTGCATAATCGTGAAGTATATCCGGAGTATTATCTGTAGAACCATCATCTCGTATTAGAATGTCAAGTTCAACATCCTTTTGCTTGAGAATACTGTCAAGCTGTTCATGAATGTATGAAGCTCCGTTATAAGTTGACATGAGTACCTGAACTTTGTTCATTACATTACCTCCAGCTCGTCGTATATTGCACTCATAAGATTATGAGTCTTTTCTAAATCAAAATATTTTTTGCAATTTGTATAATTAAGCTTACCGATTTCGTTTCGTAATTTTTTGTTTCCCAAAAGCTCATCGAGTTTGCGGGTAAAACCGTCAATGTTATTGGTTTTTACAAGATAATCTTTGCTTTTCCCAAGAAGTAAATCATTGTTGCCGCGTATATCAGAAGCGACTACCGGAAGTCCTGAAGCCATAGCCTGCATTGTAGCTACAGATAAGCCTTCCTGATGACTTGTAGAAATAAAAACATCTGCAAGCTTATATATTTCCAATATATCTGTTCTGTATCCTAACATGTAAACCTTGTCAGCAATGCCTTCATTTTGTGAAAGCTTAATTAAAGAGTCGTGAAGAACACCCTTGCCGCATATTACAAGAATACAGTCATCTCTGTCGAGCCTTGAAAATGCTTTAATTGTGGATTCGACATTTTTTCTTGGTATTAGCTCAGATACATTTAAAACAATACGTTTATCATCAGGTAAGCCAAGCTCTTTTTTCTTGTTTTTTTCTATTGGATAGGCATTGTGTACTTCGTCTGTTTTGATACCTACGCCGGGAACATATTTTACAGTGGTTTTCTTGAATTTTCTGCATGCCAAATTGTAGTCTTCCATGTTGAGGGTTATCAGACAATCCGTGTATTTGGCAAGATATTTTTCTATATTATAGTAAATAATTTTGTTCTTTAAAGGAGCTCCCTTGAAGAAATGGAAGCCATGAGCAAAATAAATAACCTTACATTTGCCCTGCTTGCGATATTTCTTTGCGGCTAATCGTCCGACAACTCCTCCAAAAGGTGTCTGTGTGTGAATGATTGAACAGGGATTTTTTTCAAGGTAATTTTTAAGTATACCTATAGATTTTTTAGTGTTTTTTAAATCAGTTACTTTTCTTGGAATAGGTAAATCTATAATGTCAATGTTATTTTCCTCTAATTCCTTCCTGAATTCAGCTATCTTTTCATCTGTGCTTGAATTACCTTCTCTAAAGTTGGCAGCAACGGTTATAGCATAGCCTTTTTGTTGTAAAAGTAATATATTATCTCTATTAAAATGATCTATCATCGAAAAATGGATCGACTCAGTCATGGGAAAAAGATCATTTCATTGGATGAAAAGTATTTTGAATTGGCAGAAAATCTGTTATATATGGAACTGGGACGTATCTATACTTTGGATATTTATTTTTATCTGGAAGGCTGTGATCCGGACTGCTCCAATGCCATAAGTTATGACGGAGCGGATATTCACCT
>CALZHV010000008.1 GCA_945787485.1 uncultured Lachnospiraceae bacterium | reverse complement strand
CAAATGTATATCCTGTCTTTGTTGCATCTGCAAAGCTTGCTACTCCTACACCGTATGTGTATTCCGTAGGGTTTGTCGCTGCATTTTCGCCACCGTCCAATTCATAATTAATAGTATACGTATTTGGTGTGTACTTTGCGTATAATGTCACATCTCCGCTCTTCGTTGCTGTGATTTTCGTTACCTCATTTGCAAATGCCGCATCACTGTACCAGCCGTCAAATGTGTGTCCTGTCTTTGTTGCATCTGCAAAGCTTGCTACTCCTTCTCCATATACATAATATGCCGGATTTCCTACTCCGTTTGTTCCACCATTCAATACATAATTAATAGCAAAATTTTCAGGTGTATATTTTGCATATAATGTTATGTCGCCAATATCTGTTGCTGTTATTTCTGTTATCTCATTTGTAAATGCTGCATCACTGTACCAGCCTGCAAATGTATAATTTGTCTTTGTTGCATCTGCAAAGCTTGCTACTCCTACACCGTATGTGTATTCCGTAGGGTTTGTCGCTGCATTTTCGCCACCGTCCAATTCATAATTAATAGTATACGTATTTGGTGTGTACTTTGCGTATAATGTCACATCTCCGCTCTGGGTTTCTGAGATTTTCGTTACCTCATTTGCAAATGCTGCATCACTGTACCAGCCTGCAAATGTGTAGCCTGTCTTTGTTGCATCCGCAAAGCTTGCTACTCCTATTCCATATGTGTATTCTGTAGGATTTGTAGCCGCATTTTCGCCACCGTCCAACACATAATTGATAGCAAAATTGTCTGCTGTATATTTAGCATATAATGTTATATCGCCAATATATGTGTCGGTAATTTTCGTTACCTGTGTAGTAAATGCTTCATCACTGTACCAGCCTGCAAATGTGTAATTTGTCTTTGTTGCATCCGCAAAGCTGTCTATTCCCACTCCATATGTGTATTCTGTAGGGTTTGTCGCTGCATTTTCACCGCCGTTTAATTCATAACTTATTCTATATGTTTTTGCTGTATACTTTGCATATAATGTTATATCTTCAATATCTGTTGCAGTAATTTCCGTTACCTGTGTAGTAAATGTCTCATCACTGTACCAGCCGTCAAATGTATATCCTGTCTTTGTTGCATCTGCAAAGCTTGCTACTCCTACACCGTATGTGTATTCCGTAGGGTTTGTTGCTGCATTTTCGCCACCGTCAAGTTCATAATTAATGTTATATGTGTTTGCGGTATACTTTGCGTATAACGTCACATCCCCGCTTTTTGTTGCAGTAATTTTAGTTACCTTATCCGTAAATGTTTCATCACTGTACCAACCGTCAAATGTGTGTCCTGTCTTTGTTGCATCTGCAAAACTATCTACTCCCACTCCATATGTGTATCCTGTAGGGTTTGTTGCTGCATTTTCACCGCCATCCAACTCATAACTTATTGTATATGAGTTTACAGAAAACTTGGCATATAATGTTATATCTCCAATATCTGTTGCTGTGATTTCCGCTACCCTATTTGTAAATGCTTCATCACTGTACCAGCCTGCAAATGTATATCCTGTCTTTGTTGCATCTGCAAAGCTTGCTACTCCTACACCGTATGTGTATTCCGTAGGGTTTGTTGCTGCATTATCTCCTCCGTTTAATACGTAGTTTATTGTGTATGTATCAGGTGTGAACTTGGCATATACATCTACCGCCCCACTCTGAGTTGTCGAAATACCTGTTATCTCTGTTGTAAATCCGGCATCACTATACCAACCACCAAATGTGTGCCCTGTCTTTGTAGCAGCATCAAAACTGGTTATTCCAACAGAATATGTGTAAGTTGATGGATTTGGGTTTGTTGCTCCGTCAACATTATGATAAATGATATTATATTTTGCCAAAGAAAATTTCGCATAGAGCGTAATATTTCCTGTCATATTTGTAGTTATTGACTCTACCTTGTTTACAAAAGTACTTTCAGTATACCAGCCTTCAAAATCATAATACTCCTTAGTAGCAGGATTAAGAGTAATATTTTCCTTTCCCTCATAATAAGTATCAGGATTTAAGGCATCATTTGTTCCCCCATCTAATACATAAGTAATAGTTGATTCCGTATATTGAACAGCCTGTAATGTTAAAGTACTAAGATATGAACCCGAACCATCTATTTCTGTTATTGACCATTCCTTAAATTGATCAGTTGATAATTTTCCTCCTGCAAAATCCGTATATTCTTTTACTGTCATAGTTTCAACTATAGTTTCAGTATTTTCAATTGTTGTTGTAGAGCTGTCAAGTACTGTTCCGTCATAATCTAAATAAGCAATTTCAACAGTGGATACACTATACTTGCTTGTATCATAATTAATAACATCTCCCGGCTGTACAGTACCGGTATTTAACGACGATGAATCATCAAGTGTGTATGTCGCAGCCATAACATCTACAGGAAGACTCTGTGAAATAACAAAAACAAATACAAGCATTAATGCCAGAAATCTTTTTTTCCTGATTTTGATTTTACTTTCCATATTTTCTCCTCCTTATATTTTATTTACTCTAAATCACATTACATATAATCTTTGAATAATCTTTATTAACCATGTTTATATAGGTTATTACCACGGGTTACTATATATCTCAAATGACGTAAGCCATCTCTTACTGTTCTAAGCTTTGATTTACGTTTACATTCACATTTTCTTAATTTAACCGGAATTTGTCTTATTCGCAATTTTTTTTCAGCTGCTACAGCAATAAATTCTGTAGCAAATTCCATTCCTCCGGTAAAAAAGTTAAGTTTTTCTGCTGACTTTCTGCTTAATGCCCGCAGACCACAATGAAAGTCATAGACATCTACTCCAAATTTCTTTCTTCCGCAATATGATAAAAATCTCACTCCAAGCATATGTATTATTGGCATTGCACCCTTTTCTATGCCTCCGGCAAAACGATTGCCTATCACCATATCGCATTTATCCTTTGCCAAAAGCAAATACATTTTTTCCAAATGTTCAAAATCATATGTGGTATCTGCATCTCCAATAATAAGAATTCTTCCTCTGCTATTGGCAATACCTGTTCGAATCGCCCTTCCATATCCCCGCCGGGATTCTCTGACAACTCTTGCTCCATGGCTTTCGGCGACCCTGGCAGAAGCATCTTCCGATTCATTATCAACAACTAAAACTTCTCCCCTTATATTATGCTTTTCCATAAATTGAAATGCATCTGCAATGCAGTGGCCGACTGCTTCTGCCTCATTTAAACAAGGCATTATCACACTAAGCTCAAGGCTTTCTTTTTCTTTTATTAACACTTACCGGCCACCTCCCATCAACAAGCTTATCAACCAACAGCACAATTGCCAGAATCGTAGCCAGCTGAGCTCTATAGGTAAAAAAGTGATGTATGTAAGAATGATTTAACAACACTACATACCTTATATAAGGAATCATTCCTACAATAATATACGGAAATAATCCTTTTACATCTATATTATCTGCATGATAAACATAACCTGTGTAACTAACAAACACAATAATAGCAATACCTATAAATGTGCCTATTATACCATATTCTAAAGGAAATAAACATTGCATATTCCTCCATATTGCGCCAAAAACATACTTTATAGGACCAACACCGATATTTCCACCGATTCTTTCACTAACATGAGTGGATATATACGGCAAAACATTTTCCCCCAATACTATGGAAGCAATAATCCACTTCATCAGCCACATTCCTATATATCCAAATGTCCAGGCTGCAATCCATTTTGCAGCTTTTACAAGCATCTGCTTAGTATTTTCAAATTTACCCCGGTTTTGCAGTATCCATAATACCAGCAATAAAGGAACAGTAAATGTCAGTGTTTCTGTCGTAAGAAAATCCAAATAATTTGTGAGAATACCGCTAAGCATAAAAACCAATCCAAGCTTATCTTCTTTATCATTATAAGCAAGTAAAACACAAACCGGCAAAATAATCAGCATCAACATAAATGTCCACGTATACTCTAATGAAAACGGAACAAACCAGAAGGATGTTCCTACCAATCCGGCTATCAAACCGACAATAGGAATATATGCTTTCTTTCTTATTAAGATAATGGTATTAGCTATAATAAGTGCAATCAAAAGAATTCCATTTAGTATATATATTTGTTTAATATGAAATATTACAAGAAGAGGTCTAACTATTGCATTTGAACCATGCCAATATCTTAAATATTGCTGGTTTGCTTCCCGGTCATTTGTAACTGCATCAAGCAGGTTTACATTTTCATTTTGATATTTATTATAATAATATGAGGACCACATAACAGAAGTGAGTGGTTTTTCATTGTCATATTGGTAATTTATTGCCAAAAGAATGGAATCTGCATAGTGATCATACTTACTGCCACTTATATCATCTATAATTTCATCAAAAACGTCTCCATCACACAAATATTTTGCAGATTCTTCCATATTATCTTTAATATACGAACGGGGAATCATGGCAATTAAAACAAGCACACCCATCAACAAACATACTGCCAAAACAAATGTAATTATATATTTACAACAGCTTTTTATTTTTTGCATGTTTAACCCCTCTTTCTTTTATAATCAATGTTACTAATTATTTTTGAGTAACCTTAATATAATACCAAAAAGTCAGCATGTCGTCAACTTATTTTTTTTACTTTTTTTGCGATGATCTTCTATTATCAAATACAAATTTCCAATCAGAACCACCGGCTTAGCCGGTGGTTTGTTCAAGCCCTATAAGGGCTTATTACCGGCTCTGGAGTCTAAAGACTCATTGAAATGGTTCGCCAGCCGCAACATCATTTACTCACTGAGCCCTAAAGGGCTCTATTTATTTGTTACTTTTTACCGGCTCACCCGTAAACGGGTCTACATACTCCTTCAAAGACATTTGATCATATTCAAGATCTTCCTTTAATTGATTTTGTATATACTCTTGAATTTTCTTTGCATTTTTTCCTACTGTATCAACATAATACCCTCTACACCAAAAATGCCGATTTCCAAATTTATACTTCAAATTGGCATGTCTCTCAAATATCATCAATGTACTTTTCCCTTTTAAATATCCCACAAAACTCGATACACTTATACTTGGCGGTATTTCAACAAGCATGTGTACATGATCGGGACATATTTCTGCTTCCACAATATTCACACCTTTTCTTTTACAAAGCATACTCAATATATTCGCAATATCTTGTTTTAATTGTCCATATGCTACCTTTCTTCGAAATTTTGGCGCAAATACAATATGATACTTACAATTCCACTTTGTATGTGATAAACTATTTACATCCATTTGGATACCTCCTGTGTTTTTATGTGGTTGGCGAACCAACATAATTATATCACTGGAGGTTTTTTACTGTAAGCTAAAGCATTTTCAACCACCCGCATAGCAGGTGGTTTATTTGTTTGGCTATATACTCATTCTATATATCCAAGTTTTCTTTTTGCCAAACGGGGCCCTGCCCCAACAACAAAAGTAAGGGGCTATTATAAATAATAGCCCCTTACTGATAATTAATATTGCTTTACTAAATAATGTATCAATCCCAAATCATAATATATGAAAACTAGGTACTGTGATAATCATTTAAACTGACGTGAACTAAACTACTGTTACGTTAACAGCCTGTGGTCCCTTTTCTCCGTCAACAACATCAAACTCTACAGATTGGTTTTCCTCAAGAGTCTTGAATCCTTCCATATTAAGACCTGTAAAATGAACAAATACATCCTTACCTGTCTCATCAGTGATAAATCCAAATCCCTTCTGATTGTTAAACCATTTTACCGTACCCTTTGTCATGATAAATCCTCCAAATTAAAAATTGCTATATAAAATAACAAAATAAAAATAGCATAACCACATACTTTAGTCAAGATTTATATTTCAATCGTTTTGGTCTTGCAATCGTAATAATAAACAGTATTTGACAAAAATTCCAACGGCGAAACAACATTTTCATTTACATCTTTTACAAGTCCTTCTATATATTTTTTATCGATATTACCTTTATCAGGCAATATCAAAACTTCATTTATGCTTGAAGGAATAATAAACATATTTGCTCCTATTTGTTCAGAAACATCTTCCATCACTTTTTTGTAAGTCATGTAAATACTTCCATTTATGTTTTGTCTGTTTGTAAGAATATACATTTCTATTTCTTTTGTCATATTGTCAACATTGACAATGCCTCTCAACATCTTGTCTAATCTCGTAAACAGCATTGGAAATAACTCTGTGGTATTTTTCTTTGCATAGCAATAAAGCTCCTCAACAGAAATATCCCATAAATCCATATGTTTTTGATTAATCATGAAAGAAGATATAGAATTTCCTTCATCATCTACAAGACACCAGAATGTTATAGCCAGGTCATGAAACGGAATGTACGGAGCATGCTCTAATTCTTCTTCATTTTTTTTATAATTTACAAGCTTCAAAAAACATTTTCTTTTAATTTGTTCCTCAGACAAAATATCTTCGCTGACTGTAATCATATTATTTAATGCCTGGTTAAAATCAGATGCCATAGCTTGCAAAATATCATCTAAATCTTTGCCTGATTTATAATCATTGTAAAACGGCTCAAGATAAATATTAGGTTGCAAATTATTATCTTTTAAAAAAATAAGCATTCCTGTAAAAATACAATTGTTGTTCTTCCTTGTTTTTTGTACTTCGATTTTTTCAATATCATCTCTCATAAGATAATCAGTAATATTATCTACAATATAATCTACAAATTCATTAAATTTATTCATTTTTTCTCCTTATGCAATAATTAAATTTTCATCAACCTTATAAATTGGGAATAAATAAGAAATAGCAAATAAAGAATATTTGCGATTAATGAAATAATAACATTTTTGATTTAATATGACAATTTACAATTTGTACTATTTAGTTTACATAACACAAAACCCTCTGTGCCATTTATACTGCACAGAGGGTATAATCTTTATATTTTTTTATTTCATACAAGTGATTTTAAGAATTCAATAAATGTATCCATTTGCTCTTTTGTACCTATTGTTACTCTTAAATAATTATCAATTCTCGGTTTGTTGAAATATCTGACATATATCTTGTTTTCTTTTGCTTTTTCAAATATCTCTTTTGCCTGTAAGCTCTCATGAGTCATAAATACGAAATTAGCTGCTGACGGAAGGCATGTAAATCCAAGTTTTGCTATTTCTTCTACGAAATATTCTCTCGTTTCAATAACCTTATTTACGGTACTTCTAAAATATTCTTCATCAGCAATACTTTCTGCTCCAAGAATAATAGACGGCATATTCATGGTATACGAATTGTACGAAAATTTTACATCATTCATGAACTTGATAAGCTTTTCACAGCCTATGGCGTATCCTATACGTATACCGGCCATTGACCTTGATTTGGAAAATGTTCTTACAACAAGGAGGTTATCATATTTATCAACAAGCGACAATGCGCTTTCACCACCAAAATCAATATAGGCTTCATCTACAATAACGCATGAATCAGTATTGTTTTTCACTATATCCTCTACAAAGTCCAGGCTCTCGACAATACCTGTCGGAGCATTTGGATTAGGAAAAATTATACCACCATTTTCACAATAATAATCTTCCCTCTTTATTCTGAAATTATCATCCACCGCTATCCTTTTATAAGGAATCCTGAAAAGCTCAGCCCATACATCATAAAATGAATACGTTATATCCGGAAAAAGAATTTCCTTATCAGAATTGAAAAAAGTCATGAATGCCATCGCAATAACATCATCTGAACCAACTCCTACAAACACCTGACTTGGTTTAACATTGTGATAATCTGCAATAGCCTCAACAAGCAATGTAGCCTTATCATCCGGATAAAGTCTTAATTTTTCTAATTCTATCGTTTTTTCCATTACCTTTGGAGATGGTCCATAAGGATTCTCGTTAGTATTTAGCTTTATTATATCCGTACATTTTGGTTGTTCACCCGGTACGTAAGGCACAACCTTTCTTACGTTATCTTCCCATCTGCTCACAGTAATCACTCCTTTTAGCTTGAAATTCTATCATATGAATACTTATAATTCAATAATTACAAATTGATTATATTTTATTTACGTAATGAATTATATTTCATATTGCGTAATTATTTTTATTTCATATTACATAATTGATTATATTTTAAATTATAATAAATATTATCACTTAAGTCTTTTTAATATTTCGAGAATATAATTCCATGTTCTTTCAATACTGTCAATAAAAATTGTTTCCTTTGGCGTATGAATATCATTCATATCCGGTCCTATTGACACACAGTCTAAGCCCTCAAGTTTTCCTGCAAAAATTCCGCATTCAACTCCTGCATGTATTGCATCTATCACAGGCTCTTTATCATACATTTCCTTATATATGTCAAACATAAGATTTCTTAAAACCGAATCTTCTTTGTATTCCCACGCAGGATAATCTCCACTTACAAAAAATGAAACTCCCAGTACCTGTGCAAGATTTTTTAATCCGTATATCAATTCTTTTTTTTCTGAATCAACGCTGCTTCGTACAGAAAATCCCAGACACACCGTCTGATTTGTTTTGTTATCTTCTGTTCTTGCTATTCCAAGATTAAGAGATGTCTGCACAAGGCCTTCTATCTCCCTGCTCATTTTTTTTACTCCGTTAGGAACTGTATTAAGCATGGCAATTGTCGTTTTTGAAGACTCTTTTGTCATACATTTACAACCAATTTTTACAGGCTTTAAAATATGTGCATATATATTTTCATCCGTATTTTTATATTCTTTGTAAAAAATCTGATTGTAGCTTTCTACAACAGATTGAGCCTTTTCAAACTCATCCTCCGAAGCAAAAAATACTGATGCATTTGCAAGTCTTGGTATTGCATTATCCTTTTCTCCCGCATTGAGAGAATTAATTCTTACATCTGTTTCTTCTGATATGGCATACAACAGTCTTCCCATAAGCTTTGCAGCATTTGCTCCCTGTTTTATTATCTCCATGCCGGAATGTCCGCTTGATATTCCACCTATTTCAATTACAGACAATATTCCGTTTTGAACCACCTCGTAGTCAGCATCGTATTTTAGATTTACAGTCGCACCCCCGGCACAAGAAACGAGCAAATGTCCTTCATCTTCCGAATCAAGATTAAGCATAATTTTTGATTTTAATGATGAACAATCAAGAGCTGTAGCACCAAGCATCCCAATTTCTTCATCAACCGTAATCACTACTTCAAGTGGTGGATGAGGTATTTCTTTAGATTCAAGTATTGCTAAGGCATACGCTACAGCTATCCCGTCATCTCCACCCAATGTTGTTTTGTTTGCATGTATACAATTTTCCTCAACAATCAGCTCAAGTCCATCCTTCTCAAAATTTATAATGCTGTCTGCTTCCTTCTCACATACCATATCCATATGTCCCTGGATAATTACCGACGGACTATTTTCATATCCTTTGTATCCATTCTTAAATATAATTACATTGCCGGATTCATCCTGAATATATTCAAGCTTATTTTCTTTTGCAAATTCTACCAGGAAATCACTTATCTTTCTTGTATTTCCGGAACCATGAGGAATTTTGGATATTTCCTCAAAATAATACATAACTCTTTCAGGATTAATATTTTTCAATACTCTGTTTTCTGACATATAATACTACTCCTTTCTAAGTTGCTTAACGCAGTAGTCAAATTCCTGTATAAATTTATTCATTTTACATTCATCTAAATCAGTCAAATCCTGTAACATTTCAAAAACACTTTTGTTTGCCATATATTGATAACAATTTGACACGAAAGAAAAATCCATTTCGTATTTTTTACAAAGTTCTTGTAGAATGGTTTTAATTTCATCATTTTCATATGCTGTCTTTACACTGCTGTTTGAATTATATGAGTATGGTGAATCGACATCCATATATATTTTTATTCTTGATATTTCATCTTCTTTTCTTGATGAAGAAGCAATTATAATATCATAATAACCTTCCTCAACAATCCATTTATCGTAATCCATATCAAATGATGCAAAGCTGTCTGCATCAAGTTTCATATTTATTATTTTAGTTTCACCAGCTTCAAGACTAACCTTTTTAAAACCTTTTAATTCTTTTAAAGGCTTTGTTATGGACGATTTAATATCACTTATATAAAGCTGAACAACCTGTTTTGCCTTTATATTTCCTGTATTTGTTATTTTAATATCCACACTAAACGGTGTCGACTTATTAACAATTATTTCTTTAGCGTTACTATTAATTACTTCATACGAAAAGGTGGAATATGACAAACCATATCCAAAAGCATAAAGCGGTTCAATACACTTAAAATCATAGTATCTATATCCTACAAATATTCCTTCACCATAATTAACATTGTATCCATCACCCGGAAAATTGATACTCGCAGGTGTATCCTCATATCTTTTCGGAAATGTAATAGGAAGCTTTCCCGATGGTGAAACACTACCTGAAATAATATCAGAAATGGCTTTACATCCCATCATTCCCGGAAGAAATACCGCCAAAACTCCAACAACATTCGCCTTGATTCCGGAAAGAACAACAGGTCCACATGTATTTAGTATAAGTATGACCGGTTTTGTAATTTTATTTATTTCAGCCTCATCATCTTTATTTATAAAAAGATTTTTTCTGTCATTTCCCTCCATACCACCGACGCGACATACATATATCACATAATCAGCTTCATCCTCATTACATACCAAATTATCCTGTCCATAACACTTTGCTAATTCTTTATATAAATTATCCGCTCTGTTTGTCTTTATTCCCGCACTTCCGGCACCACAGTAAAGAATCCTTCCTTCATCGGTTCCAAGCAGCAATAGCTTTTTATCCTTTGCTATTGGCAGTGCATTTTTATTTTCAAGTAAGACTATTCCTTCCACTGCAGCATTGTAGGCAGCATCATCAGTAAATTTTGTTACATCTTCTGTAGAAATCAAAAGTTTTTTCTTGTTTTCCTGCCTCCAATTATAAACACGAAGTATTTTTTCAACAGACTCGTCTACTGTTTTTTCATCAATACATCCGTTTTTTACAGCATTTACTATACTGTCATGCTCGTGATATCCCGGCATATTCAAGTCATTTCCACCTATAAGTGCTTCTACCGGATTAGACACTGCACCCCAGTCTGACATAACAAAGCCGTCAAAGCCCCATTCATCAATCAGCTTCTTTTTAAGCAGCCATGAATTTTCCGTACATGGAACTCCATTTATTTTATTGTATGCGCTCATAACAGTTTTTACATTTCCGTCTTTTACACATGCCTTAAAACCGGGCAGATATATCTCTTCCAATGCTCTTTTTGAAATTGTTTCATTTATACCTATTCTGTTTGTCTCCTGATTATTAGCTGCAAAATGCTTAACATTGGCAACAACACCTGATTGCTGAACACCCTTTACAAGCATTGGTGCCAGCTTACTGATAAGATACGGATCCTCTGAATATCCCTCAAACAATCTTCCATTTAACGGATCTCTGTGCAGATTAACATTTGGTGTACCAAGCAATATATCAATGTTGTGTAATATCGCATCCATAGCCAGCGCCTCGCCAACATTATAAACAACTTCTTCATTCCATATTGCTCCAAGCATCATGCCTGGCGGATAGCATCCCGGTGCATAATTATCCGGAAGCTCCATAACATCGTTTATCCAATTATATAGTTCAATTTCTTCCCGGTTTAAATTATCTGTTTCGAAGCAGTTATTTATAACATTTAAGAGCATGTAACTGCCAACCATTCTCATGTCATAATGTCCCTTCCATCCATGACGCATGGTAGCTTCGCCATATAGCTGTTCATAGTTTACACCGGTTCCCCCATCCAAAACAAAAAGCCCATTAATACCAAGCCTTTGTATTTCTGCCATGCCAAAAAATGTAAACCCGTTTAATAATGTTGCTTTTTCCTCTAAAGTCATCTGTGATATTACTTCTTTTATTTCCATTCATGCACATCCATTTTGATTATATTTTTAAAACACTGTATTCTTCAAGATTCCATATTTTTGTTACAATTCCCTCATAAAATTCCGGTTCATGACATACGAGTAAAATGGAACCCTTATATTCCTTAAGAGCACGCTTTAATTCATCTTTTGCATCCACATCAAGGTGATTTGTAGGCTCGTCCAGAATAAGAAGGTTAGTTTCCTTGTTTATGAGCTTACAAAGTCTGACCTTTGCCTGCTCTCCACCACTCAATACTTTAACCTTGCTTTCAATATGCTTTGTTGTAAGACCGCATTTTGCAAGTGCGGATCTTACTTCATACTGTGAATAAGAAGGAAATTCTTCCCATATTTCATCCATACAGCTGTTTTCCGTCCCGCGCATTTCCTGTTCAAAATATCCAAGATACAGATAATCACCAAGTGTAGCCTTTCCGGAGATTGGTTTAGTAAATCCTAACAGACTTTTTAATAATGTACTCTTGCCAATACCGTTTGTTCCTACAATTGCTATTTTTTCACCACGTTCCATACGCAAATTAATTGGCTTTGAAAGCGGTGCAGCTTTATCATAGCCTATAATTAAATCCTCTGTTTCAAACAACATCTTTCCCGGTGTTCTTGCTTCCTTAAAATAAAATTCCGGCTTTGGCTTTTCTTTTGCAAGTTCAATCACTTCCATCTTATCAAGCTTCTTTTGTCTTGACATTGCCATATTTCTTGTTGCTACTCTTGCTTTATTTCTCGCCACAAAATCCTTAAGCTCGCTAATTTCCTGCTGCTGCCTTCTATATGCGGCCTCCTGCTGCGCCTTCTTTGCTTCATATACTTCCTGGAATTTATCATAATTTCCTACATATCTG
The DNA here is from genome assembly GCA_945787485.1 of uncultured Lachnospiraceae bacterium. Classification (GTDB taxonomy): domain Bacteria; phylum Bacillota; class Clostridia; order Lachnospirales; family Lachnospiraceae; genus Coprococcus_C. The sequence goes on along the minus strand of CALZHV010000008.1, from coordinate 11,184 downwards.
TTTAATTCCTGATTTTCCATATGATAAATAATATTAACAACTTCATTTAAAAAAGGAATATCATGACTAATGAGAATGAAAGCATTTTCATAATCAAGCAGATATCGCTTTAACCACTCTATATGTTCTGCATCAAGATAGTTTGTAGGCTCGTCAAGAAGAAGTATCTCAGGCTTTTCAAGTAAAAGCTTTGCTAAAAGCACCTTTGTTCTTTGTCCGCCACTTAAATCCGTAACATCATGGTCCATGCCCAGTTCCAAAAGGCCAAGTGCTCTTGCAACCTGCTCAACTTTTGCATCAATCATGTAAAAATCATTATTTGTAAGAAGGTCCTGTAATGTCCCTACTTCTTCCATCATCTCATTTATTTCTTCATCAGAAGCTTCAGCCATACTGTCATATATCTTGTTTATCTGCTCCTCCATTTCAAACAAATATGCAAATGCTGATTTTAAAACAGATTCTATTGTCATACCCTTTTCAAGAACAGCATGCTGGTCAAGATATCCTACACGGACATGTTTATTCCATTCGACCTTACCTTCATCAGGTGCAAGTTTTCCGGTAACAATATTCATAAATGTACTTTTACCTTCTCCGTTTGCACCAATAAGCCCTATATGTTCTCCCTTAAGCAATCTAAATGATACATTATCAAAGATTGCTCTGTCTCCAAATCCGTGTGTTAAGCCTTCAACATTTAATATCATATCTATCTCCCTAATTTGTAATAATTATATATTTGCTTTTCCAAGCTCCCAAAATGCCACCGCACTTGCAGCCGCAACATTAAGAGAATCAACACCATGTGACATAGGTATCCTAACCGTATAATCACAATCAACTATTGTGGAATCTTTAAGTCCGTCACCTTCCGCACCAAGCACTATTGCAAGTTTTTCCTCCGAAAGCATTTTTTCGTCATCTATGCTTACGGAATCATCCTTTAATGCCATTGCTACAGATTTAAATCCATAACTTCTAAGTATGTTTACTCCATTATCCTTCCACATTTCTTCGTCTATTATGGTCCATGGAATCTGAAATACTGTTCCCATGCTTACTCTTATAGCTCTTCTGTATAAAGGATTACTGCATGAAGAAGTAAGTAAAACCGCATCCATGTTAAGAGCCGCTGCAGACCTCATAATTGCACCAACATTTGTAGGATTCATAACATCTTCCATAACTGCAATTCTTTTAGCATTTGAAAGAATAGTGTCTAAAGCAGGCATGCAGGGTCTTCTCATCGCACACAGCATTCCTCTTGTTAATTTAAATCCGGTCAGATTTGTAAGTACATCAAAGGGCGCAACGTAAACAGGGATATCTTTGCAGCGCATTATTATATCTTTTCCTTGATTTTCAATATGTTTTTCTTCCATCAGAATTGATATAGGTACACATCCAAAATCCAGTGCACGCTCAATTACTTTAGGACTTTCCGCTATAAATATGCCCTTTTCAGGCTCATGCCTGTTAAGTAATTCTCCCTCTGACATTCTTGCATATACATCAAGCTCCGGTGTCATAAAATCGGTAATATTTATTATGTTAGGCACTTTTTACCCTCCAAAGCAAAATACTAAATATAATCAATGATAAAACAATATACATTGATAACATACAGGACATCACTCCCTGGTTCTTCTCACCCTTTGTATAAACAGAAACAAGCATGCTAGGCGGCAATGCATAGTACATAATCATAGAAATTTTCAACTCAGGTGTAAATTCAAGAAATGAGCCAAAAATGAGAAGCGAAATTACTACAGCAACTGCTACTGCCATAATTCTTTGTCCTGCCATAATAAATGCATCAATAAGATTTTCTTTTGAAAATTTCAAACCATATCCAAGACAAATAAGAATTACAGGAGTAAGTGGAGCAGAAAACATATCAGCCGTATTTTCATACACAGGTCCGATATTTGACTCAAGCAAAACACGTCCTAAGCCTGTAAAGCTAATTATCATTCCCAAAATTGCTGCAATCAAAGTTGGAGATTTAATCATATCAATTAGTATATTATTTTTTTTGACATTATCATTTGTAACATCATCCCCTGCTCTTTGTAACAAAGTAACCCATATTGTAAAACCGAAAATCACACCTGCAATATCAATTGTCGCAATATAAAATAAATTATCCTTTCCGACAAGCGCTTCCGTAAGTGCATAACCAATCATTCCACCTTCAAAAAGTGTAGTTGTAAATGGAATATATTTTCGATATTCTTTTTTATTAAGCTTTTTTAATACAAATCCAAGTCCGAAACCTATAAAAAGTACAGACATACCTAAAACTACAAGAAATATCGAATCCATATTTAAATCCGTCGTAACAAGCGCATTGAAAATCACTACCGGCAAAAAAACATTTGTAGCAATTTTCTTAATTCCGCCTATAGCTTCATCTTTTACAAATTTAATTTTCTTTAACAGGACACCCGTCATAATTAGCAGAACAATTGGTACTAATGTTTTTAACATATTAAATCACCTTGTTATCTCTAAGAATTTTCTCTATCATTTTGTCATCAAATTTTCCTTTTCTAAGCATTTCAATTTCATACTTATAAGGCGCATATGATATTTTCGAATCATTTGGATTTTTGATATATGGTGTCTCCAATATTTTAGGTACATCTTCAAAATCCTTATGTGTAACTATATTAAGCAAAGCATCAAAACCTATATGACCAAAACCGATATTTTCATGTCTGTCTTTTGATGCACCCTGCTCATTTTTGCTGTCATTAATATGAAATACCGCTATTTGTTTCTTTCCGATAATTTTATCAAACTTTTCAATTACTCCTTCAAAATCTCCAACTATATCATAACCGGAATCACTGGTATGACATGTATCAAAGCAGACTCTCAATTTATCATTATATTTCACACCGTCATAAATCATGGCAAGCTCTTCGAAGCTTCTTCCTATTTCACTGCCTTTTCCTGCCATTGTCTCAAGCGCTATATTTACACTTGTATCGGCGGTAAGCACTTCATTTAAACCTTTTACTATCTGTGCCACTCCTGCTTCAACACCGGCTCCTACATGCGAACCCGGATGAAGTACAAGTGTTTTAGACCCCATTTTAGCAGTTCTTTCAAGCTCTACAGCGAGAAATTCCACTGCAATATCAAAGGTTTCAGGTTTTACGGTATTTGCAAGATTAATAATATAAGGAGCATGAACAATAAATTCCGATAAATCATTTGCTTTCATAAGCTCCCACGCTTCCTCAACCTTTAACTCAGAAACATCTTTTCTTTTTGTATTTTGAGGTGCTCCCGTATATAACATAAATGTGTCAGAACCGTAAGATAATGCCTCCTTAACAGAGCCAAGCATCATATCCTTTCCACTCATTCCAACATGGCTTCCAATTTTTATCATTTTATTATCAGCAGTCTATGATACTGCATACTCCTTTCTTATCTCATTATAAAAAACAATACGATTACATATTATCCGAATCAAAAAGAATCGTAAAAGGTCCGTCATTTAACAATTCAACCTTCATATCAGCTCCAAATATACCTTTTTCGACAACAGGAATCATTGTTTTACATTGTTCTATAATATAATTATACATTTCCTCCGCCATATCAGGTTTACCTGCTTTAATAAATGATGGTCTGTTACCCTTTTTGCAATCTGCATAAAGAGTAAATTGAGAAACTAGCAATAACTGACCTTCAACATCAGCAAGCGCAAGGTTTGTCTTGCCGGCTTCATCCTCAAAAATGCGAAGTCCAATCAGTTTTTTTATTAACTTATCTGCAATTTCCTTTGTATCATCATCAGCAACACCTATGAAAACTAAAAAACCTCTTCCAATAGAGCCAACAGTTTCATTATCCACTGTCACACTTGCATGTTTAACCCTTTGTATTACAAAACGCATTTTATTCTACCATCCTTTATACGATATAATCTAAACACGTTCTTGTTGCAGTATATGGGCGAACCTTTCCATCTGCAACAGCTACATGACTAGGATGTGTTGCATAATTTTTTAAAGCAGCTTCATCTTCAAATGTTGAATCAAGCATAAGATCAGCATTTGAGCTTTCAAGACCTTCTATGTTTACTTTTATCTCTATCAGCCCCGGAATCTGACCTGCCAATCCTTCAAGTCCTTCTTTAATCCCCTTCTTTATTTCCTCTTTTTGAGTTTCATTAAGTTCTTCTTTCAATGTCCATAAAATAACATGCTTTACCATTTTTATTCCTCCATTATAATTTATTATTATTCTTTTTTATTTTTACTTAACTAAAACAGTTCTTAAAAAAACACTATAGTATTATAACACAAAAATAAAAAGCCGACACTAATGATGTCAGCTTTTTATTAGTTTAATTATATTAATAATTATTATTCTTATTTACTGTATCTGCTTATGAATTTCCTGAAGAGACATAACACCAATCTCTCCCTCTTTAATTACAGTAGCAATACCTTCTGCTGTTGCCTTAGCAGCTGCCATTGTTGTCATATATGGAACCTTTGCCTTGATAGCAGTCTTACGAACATAACTGTCATCAAATACCTTTTCCTCATCAACAGCAGGCGTATTTATGATAAGCTGAACGTTTCCATTCATTACTTCATCAACTATATTTGGTCTGCCTTCCTGCATCTTATTAACTCTTTCAGCCTTTATTCCGTTCTTTACAAGAAGCTCATAAGTTGTGCCTGTTGCCATAATACGGAAGCCGCATTCTTCAAAAATCTTTGCAACATCAACAACCTCAGGCTTATCCTTTCTGCTTACACTGAAAAGAACTGTTCCTGATGTCGGAAGCTTAGTCTGAGTAGCTTCCTGAGCCTTGTAGAATGCTTCTCCAACATTGGTTGAAAGACCAAGAACTTCACCTGTAGAACGCATTTCAGGTCCGAGAACAGGGTCAACCTCCTGGAACATATTGAATGGGAATACAGCCTCCTTTACACCATAATACTTAGGATGTACTTCCTTCATGTCAGCAAGCGGAGACTCAATTCCTGTAAGCTCGCTTGTCATAATCTGTGTAGCAATCTTAACCATTGATACGCCGCAAACTTTCGATACAAGAGGTACTGTTCTTGATGCTCTTGGATTAGCTTCAAGAACATAAACCTTTCCGTCTTCTATTGCATACTGCATATTCATAAGACCGCATACTCCCATTTCTTCTGCAATCTTACGAGTGTATTCTTTAATTGTAGCAACAAGATCTTCCGGTATACTTCTTGAAGGAAGAATACAAGCAGAGTCACCTGAATGAACACCTGCAAGCTCGATATGCTCCATAACTGCAGGAACAAATGCATGCTTGCCATCTGCTATTGCATCAGCCTCACACTCTAATGCATGTCTTAAGAATCTATCGATAAGAATAGGTCTGTCAGGTGTAACACCGACTGCTGCTGCCATATATTTCTTAAGATTTTCAGGGTCACTTACAACTTCCATACCACGTCCGCCAAGAACGTATGAAGGACGAACCATTACCGGATATCCTATTTTCTCAGCAACCTGAAGTGCTTCTTCAACGTCAACTGCCATTCCTGCCTCAGGCATTGGGATTCCGAGCTTATCCATCATTCCACGGAAAAGATCTCTATCCTCTGCCATATCAATAACCTCAGGTGAAGTACCGAGTATCTTTACTCCATTCTTCTTAAGGTCTGCCGCAAGATTAAGCGGAGTCTGTCCACCGAACTGTGCAATCACACCAATTGGCTTTTCTTTTTCATATATACTTAATACATCCTCAAGTGTAAGTGGCTCAAAATAGAGCTTATCTGATGTATCATAATCTGTTGATACTGTTTCAGGGTTACAGTTGACAATAATTGTCTCAAATCCAAGCTCCTTAAGTGCAAGTGATGCATGAACACAACAATAATCAAATTCGATACCCTGTCCGATTCTGTTAGGACCACCACCAAGAATCATAATCTTTTTCTTGTCTGATGTTACAGTTTTGTCAGGTGCATTGTATGTTGAATAATAATATGAACTATCTTCTGTACCGCTTACATGTACAGGCTCCCAGCTTTCTGTAATACCATATCCAATTCTTGCTTTGCGAATTTCATCTTCTGATACCTCAAGTATCTTACTCAAGTATCTGTCTGAGAAACCATTCTTCTTTGCGCTTTCAAGTACATCCTTAGAAGGAATACTACCCTTCATGGCAAGAAGTGCCTCTTCTTCCTCAACAAGCTCCTTCATCTGCTCAATGAAATAATGCTTTATCTTAGTAAGTTCAAATAACTCATCAACAGTAGCACCCTTTCTTAAAGCTTCGTACATAATGAACTGTCTTTCGCTTGTTGGTTCAATGAGCATCTTGAGTAATTCTTCCTTTGACTTCTCATTGAAATCCTTAGCATAACCTAAACCATATCTGCCAATCTCAAGACTTCTTATAGCCTTCTGGAAAGCTTCTTTATAGTTTTTACCAATACTCATTACTTCACCTACTGCACGCATCTGAGTACCGAGCTTATCCTGTGAATCCTTAAACTTCTCAAATGCCCATCTGGCAAATTTGATAACTACATAGTCTCCGCCGGGAACATACTTGTCAAGTGTTCCGTGAACACCACATGGAATTTCATCCAATGTAAGACCTGATGCAAGCATCGCTGAAACAAGTGCAATAGGGAAGCCTGTTGCCTTTGATGCAAGTGCTGATGATCTTGATGTTCTAGGATTAATTTCTATAACTACTATTCTGTCTGAAACAGGATCGTGGGCGAACTGTACATTTGTACCACCTATTACCTGTACCTCATTAACAATTTTATATGCCTGCTCCTGCAAACGTGCCTGAAGCTCTTCTGAAATAGTAAGCATTGGTGCTGAACAGAATGAATCACCTGTGTGAACTCCAAGTGGATCAATGTTCTCAATAAAGCAAACTGTAATCATATTACCTTTTGCATCTCTGACTACCTCAAGTTCAAGTTCTTCCCAACCAAGAATTGACTCTTCAACAAGAACCTGACCAACAAGACTGGCCTGTAAACCTCTTGAACATACTGTTTTAAGTTCTTCTACGTTATAAACAAGACCACCGCCTGCTCCACCCATAGTGTATGCAGGTCTTAATACAACCGGATATCCAAGCTTATCCGCTATAGCAAGTGCATCTTCCACTGAATATGCAACCTCACTTCTAGCCATCTCAATGCCAAGCTTGTTCATTGTATTCTTAAACTCTATACGGTCTTCACCACGCTCGATAGCATCTACCTGTACACCGATTACTTTTACATTATATTTATCTAATATTCCTGCTGATGCAAGCTCAGAACATAAATTAAGTCCTGACTGTCCACCTAAATTAGGAAGAATAGCATCAGGGCGTTCCTTATCAATAATCTGTTCAAGACGTGTAATATTAAGAGGCTCAATATATGTTACGTCTGCGATTCCCGGATCTGTCATAATTGTTGCAGGATTTGAGTTAACCAAAACAATCTGGTAACCAAGTTGTCTCAATGCCTTACATGCCTGAGTACCTGAATAATCGAATTCACATGCCTGACCAATGATGATAGGACCAGAACCAATTATCAATACTTTTTTAATGTCTTCTCTCTTACCCATTCTTTCGTTCACGCTCCAATTCTTACTATATTTTTACCGCTAAAAAGGTAAATCTTTTCATCTGCGTACTAACAGCGCAAATTTACCTCGATATAGTATATCACAACACTTACACATAATAAACAAAAAATTTAGTGAATTATAAAAAAACAATCGCAGATATAAATCTGCGATTGTTAATTACCACTATCTTACATTTGCAATTATACACATAATTATGCCCAAAGCCAAAACAATTCCTGCAATACCATGTCCTAATACTCCCGGCTGAACCTTGCTGTAGTCTATACCACCATTTTTGTTCTGTTTTCTGATGTCCATAATACCGGTTACCATACTTACAATAAGTAAAACAAGAGTAACAGCTCCAAGCACCATATTGTGATTTGCATAGTGAATTATTGTAGTCACAAAACCTGCAACGGCTGTGATTAATGATGTAATAGCCATAATTCTCCTCCTTTGAATATCTTTGATTTACATTTTTTTATTTTTCAAATCGTGACAATATGTCACGGTTTCATTTTCTTTATCCCACATTCATCATCTTATGTTTAATATACTTTGCTCTTGGTTATGCAGCTGACTCTACGAGCAAGAAATAAACACAAAAATGACCGCCGTAAACTGGTAAACTGAGCGGTCATTTCTGTTCAATCATATCAGGCTAACCGTCTATCGATAGCACCTTCTTAATTAGTATACTAACACCCGATTGCTATTATGTCAAACACATATTCTATTTTCTGCTCATCTTGAGATCAAAAAATTTGTCCAAAATAATACATCAGTCATTTTAACAGATATGCAATTCTGTATTTTCTAATATTAATACAAAACCAAACAACTTAGCCCTCTTCGTTCATCTTGGATAACTTCGCAGCCTGGTCAGCTGCAATACAAGCATCTATTATCTCCTGGATATCTCCATTCATTATCTTGTCTAACTTATATAAAGTAAGCCCAATTCTGTGGTCTGTAACTCTTCCCTGTGGGAAATTGTACGTACGAATCTTTTCAGATCTGTCACCTGTACCAACCTGACTTCTTCTAAGGTCAGCTTCCTCATCATGTCTTTTCTGCATTTCCATATCGAGAAGCTTAGCCTTAAGAAGTGCAAAAGCTTTAGCCTTATTTTGCAGCTGTGACTTTTCCGTCTGGCTGTAAATAACTATACCTGTAGGATAATGTGTAAGTCTAACCGCAGAATCTGTTGTATTGACACACTGACCACCATTACCGGAAGCACGCATTACATCAATTCTGTAATCTTTTTCAGGAAGGTCAATTTCTTCTACTTCATCCGCCTCAGGAAGCACGGCAACACTTGCTGTTGATGTATGAATACGACCACCGGATTCAGTCTCAGGAACTCTTTGAACACGATGAACTCCACTTTCGTATTTAAGAACTGAATATGCGCCTGAACCATTTACCATAAATGTAACCGACTTCATTCCGCCGATGCCAATTTCTTCAACACTCACAAGCTCACATTTCCATCTTCTGCTTTCTGCATAATGAATATACATACGATAAAGCTCTGCCGCAAATAATGCAGCTTCGTCTCCGCCTGCACCGGCTCTTATTTCCACGATAACATTCTTTTCATCATTAGGATCCTTTGGAAGAAGTAAAATCTTAAGCTCCTGCTCACACTTTTCCACCTGAGCTTTTGCATCATTCAATTCTTCTTTTGCAAGCTCTCTTAACTCTTCATCGTTTTCTTCATCAAGCATTGTAAGACTATCTTCTATAGTCTGCTTTGCACCTTTATATTCAAGATATTTTTCAACAATTGGAGCCAAATCACTTTGCTCCTTCATCAGATTTCTAAATTTAACCTGGTCTGATGCAACATCCGGGTTACTTAATTCATCCTGCAATTCTTCAAGACGCGCAACTAAATCTTCCAATTTATCAAACATAAATAATTCCTCCACATATAATATGTAATGCCCTGCCAGACCTTAGGCAAAATCTAAGCCATCCTGGCAACGGCAATTCTGTTTAAATCTGCGTAATCTTTTATTATTCGAACGTCAACAAAACCATTATCTACAAATAATCTCCGTAAATCTTCGGCCTGATCATATCCAATTTCGAATATAACAATACCGTTTTCATTAAGGTAGTTCCTCGCTTCCCTAATAATTTTATTATAAAAAAACAATCCATCTTCACCACCATCAAGAGCAAGATGAGGTTCATAATTTTTAACGGTTTTCATAAGTCCGTTTATTTCTTCGCTCTTTATATATGGCGGATTGGAAAGTATTATATCATATTTACGATTTATATTTTCAAATAAATCAGTTTTAATTATATTACAATCTGCATTTAGCTTTTTTACATTTCTTTTTGTAAGCTCAATTGCATATTCCGATATATCTGCCAAATCAACTATATCCTTATGCGCTTTTTCATTCCTAAGCTTCCAAAAACTTATTCCTATACATCCGCTTCCGCAACACATATCCAAAGCTGTACAGCTTTCCATATGTTTTACTGATTTTATTGCATTTTCAACCAAAATCTCAGTTTCAGGTCTTGGAATCAAAACATTTTCCGACGTGTAAAATTCATATCCCATAAAATCCTGCGTACCAATTATATACTGACATGGATAATTACTGCATCGTTTTGCAACATATTCGTTATAGCATTTAGCCTTTTCATCATCTGCAACATCTAAATAGTGCATAAACAAATCCGTATAGCTAATATCAAATGCATGCATGAGAAGTAATTTTGCATCAGATTCGTAATCTTCTATTCCGGCTGCTTTAAGCTTATTTGAACCATCAATCAATAATTGTTTTATTGTCATTTTTTTGACCTTTCTTCTTCAAGATAGGCTCTCCAATCAAGTACGGCTTCAACAGACTTTATCGCTACCTCAACCATATCTTCTGTAGGTTCCTTTGTAGTAAATCTCTGTACCAAAAGTCCCGGCTTGCTAAGCACATTCGCAATAAAGCTGTCACTTTTACCTGCAAATCTAATAAATTCATAGGAAATGCCTGCCACAACCGGTACAAGCAACACTCTAAGAAGCATTTTCAGCCATAAGACATTGGTATTTATAAATAAGAAAATCACAATACTGACTATCATTACAATGAACAAAAAGCTTGTTCCGCATCTTTTATGAAATCTGCTTTGCTTCATTACATTTTCTACTGTCAATTCCAATCCATGCTCAAGACAGTTAATAGTCTTATGCTCAGCTCCGTGATACATGTATGTTCTTTTAATATCTTCCATAAGTGAAATAGCTATTATATATATAAAAAATATTAGTAATCTTATGACCCCTTCAATGATTGATATCAAAATACGGCTTTCAATATATTTTTCAAGAAGTGATGCAACAAATGCCGGCAATAACATAAACAGACCTATCGCAATAACCAAAGATATTGCAATTGTCCAGAACACTTCTGCTCCACTTTCATCTTTTTCGCTTTTTTTATTATCTGATTTTGCCTTATTATTTTCTGTTGTCTTTTGGTCTTTTTCTTTAATTAATTCTATTTGTCTTTCACCTTTGTTTTCTCTTTTTTG
>CALZHV010000007.1 GCA_945787485.1 uncultured Lachnospiraceae bacterium | reverse complement strand
TTCTGCCCTGGTGGAAGGTCAATGCGCAGAAACTACAACCGCCAAAACATCCGCGATTACTTATTAAAGAGAACTTAATCTCTGAAATTGCAGGCACACCGCCCTTTTCTTCATAAGAAGGATGATAGGTTCTCATGTAAGGAAGTGCATATACTGCATCCATTTCCTCTGTAGTCAAAGGTGGCTGAGGAGGATTTTGTACTACAAATACTCCTCCGTGATACTCTTCAATTAAAGGCTTTCCATTACAAAAATCCGTATTGGTATTCTGAATCCCAAAGCTTTTGGCGTATAGTGATTTATCCGCTTTCATTTCTTCATAACCGGGAAGGATAACCGGTTGATAGATACCTGAAATATCCTTGGTTTTATATACAGTCCCCTGAATAAAGGTGATATCTTTAATAGAAATACCGCCGGATAAAGCATCTGCAATCTCTACTATTGATTTCTCTCCCATTCCGTATGAGATTAGATCGGCCTGACTGTCCAGCAATATGGAACGTTTAAAGCTGTCTGTCCAATAGTCATAATGAGCCATACGGCGTAAACTGGCTTCAATTCCTCCTATGATAATGGGTACATCCTTATATATTTTTCGAATGAGATTTCCATATACAACAGTGGCATGATCCGGTCTCTTTCCCATTTCGCCACCGGGAGTGTAAGCATCTGTATTTCTGCGTTTTTTTGAGACAGAATAGTGATTTACGCAACTATCCATATTACCTGAGGAAATAAGAAAACCTAAACGAGGACGGCCTAAAACGGTAATACTTCTTTCGTCTTTCCAATCAGGTTGAGAAATGATGCCAACCTGATAACCATTAGCTTCTAATACTCGGCTGATAATTGCCGGTCCAAAGGAAGGATGGTCTACATATGCATCGCCAATGACATAGACAAAGTCAAGTTGACTGATCCCACGACTTTCCATATCTGCTTTTGAGATTGGCAAAAAACCTTCGTTCATGACAATACCTTTCTAAAATAATCCATAATAATCAGTAATATAATAATCAGCTAACATCTGCTTTTCTTTTCTCTGATGAGCAGAATAATCATCTTCCACGGCACATACACGCATTCCTGCATTTTTCCCTGCCTGAATTCCGGGAATAATATCTTCAAAGACGAGACATTTTTGGGGTTCAACCTTTAATATTTTCGATACCGCAAGATATATATCAGGAGCCGGTTTCCCGTGAGATACCTCACATGCCGTCATAATACAATCAAAATAATTATCAAGTCTGTGAACGGCAGCTATATTCGTTACCAATTCTCTGGAATTACTTGTCGCAATCCCAAGTTTAATATGATTCAGTTTACAGTTTTCCAGGAAATCAGAAACCCCCGGCTTTAACGGAACTTCATTTGTATATTTATCCCATGCCATAAGATTCCAGTCTGCTTTAATTTTATCCAATGAGTCTGCAAGGTGAAATCTTTCTTTGAAGTAAACTGCGGTTTCGCTAAAGCTCATACCTTCTATATCTGACTGCAAATTTTTAGGAAGAGGAATCTGAAATCTGCTTAAATACTCGACATCAATAGCTTCCCACATCCACATGGAATCAACCAAAGAACCATCTAAGTCAAAAATAACTGCCTCTATATTATCTAACATTTTGTGTTTCATTCAGAATAGTAACCTCTTCCTGTGTTAATGCTCTATATTCGCCCGGGCACAATCTTTCATCTAATGAAAGCGATCCGAAACTGATTCTTTTTAAATAAATGACACGATTATGAACTGCTTCCATCATTCGCTTAACCTGATGAAATTTTCCTTCCTGTATCGTTAAAATAATGCTTTGACTGCCTTGACGGATAACTTTTGCAGGCAAAGTAAGTTTTTCTTCTCCTATATTAACACCTTTTTCCAAAAGTTGTATATCTTCTTCTGATATTTCTGTCGCCAATTTCACCAGGTATGCTTTATCTACGTGTTTTTTCGGAGAAAGTAATCTGTGAGCTAATGCCCCGTCATTTGAAAGTAATAAGAAACCTTCTGTATCCTTGTCCAGTCTTCCCACCGGAAATATATCTTTCTTTTTATCTTCAGGCTTTAGTAAATCAAGAACTGTTTTTTCCCTTTTATCTGTTGTAGCTGATACAACACCTGCAGGTTTATTCATCATATAGTATTCATATTTTTGATATTGTATGGGCGTCCCCTGAAAGCATATGGTATCTTTTAATTCATTTATTTTCAAATCTCCGGAAGTGACCACTCGCCCATTATGAGATACTTTACCTTGTTTTAGCAGTATCTTTACCTGACTTCTTGTGCCGATATTCATTTCGCATAGAAATTTATCCAGACGCATATTTAAAATAACCCTCTTATATTGTTATGAAATATATTTGACAATACATATCATGCTCTTTTCCATATTTTTTTTATTCATGACTTATCTGATGCTGAAATTTTCAAATTTAAGTATGTTTTATGCATTGAACGGACTTAATTTGTGGTTTCAGAAAATGATTCCGGCACTACTACCGTTTATGATACTTTCTGCTGTTGCAATTCGTCTGAATCTGACAGAAAAAATAGCGAAAATATTTTATCCGTTTTTATACCCGGTTTTTCATGTGAGAAAACAAGTTATTTACTGTATATTTCTTGGATTTTTGTGTGGTTTTCCAATGGGTGCCAAGGTTACCTCAGATTTATATCAACTCAATAAATTGACAAAAAGTGAAGCCGTTTTTTTACTTTCATTTTGTAATAATATCGGACCTATATATTTCTGTAGTTTTGTATTACCACTGCTAAATATAGCCCAGCCTTTTCCGTTTTTGTTTGGCATGTATGGTATACCATTGCTGTATGGGGTTTTACTACGATATACAACATATAAATGTAAAATACCTTTAACTGATAATAACAAACAAATTGTCGAAATAGACGTTACATCATACAAAAATATGCTGCTATCATCCATAGAAGAAGCCATCATTTCTTCTTTAAAGGCAATATCATCACTGGGTGGTTACATGATATTGTTTAATTTGTTATGTTTACCATTTCATGTCATCATGAATAAACCGCCAAAGCTGATTGCTCCGATATTGGAAATTACCGGTGGTTTATCATTGCTTGGAAACGAATTTCCATTATATAGCTTAATTGTGTTAAGCTTTGGGGGACTGTCATGCATTGCACAAACTTACAGTTGTATAAAGGACACTGATCTAAACATTAGTGATTATGTGTATCACAGGTTGATTCTGACCATAATCACTATACTTTACTATTTTTGCTGCCTTCTTCTTTTTCCGGCTTTACGTTTTTTCCTTCTGAGATAAACCCCTATTTGCGAGGTTAAAGCAAGCAGGATAAATCCAAATGCAATAAAAACTGATAATACAATAAATATCCAAAATTTAACTTCGTGCTTGGTTTCTTTTGATTCTTGTTCTTTCGTATATAAGGTTTCAGCTTCAATTGTCACAGCCTCAATGCTTTGTACATTTTCTTCAGTTGTGGTTTCTTCCTTACCAAAAACACGCGGACTGACATACAGATTGCTTTCAGTAAATAAATCAAATAAATTATAGGCACGTAAAATGACGGAGGGACTACTTCCTTTCGGAATCGTAATGTTCCAGGTAAATGTATCCTCATAGCAGCCTTGAAGTGCATCAGAACCCGGCCATGGATTCAGTTCGCTGAAGGTAACTCCGCCATCAATACTATAATCATAATAAATTAATCCGGAATCATAGTCTGCAGCTGATACAACAAAAGATAATATACCATTCTCAATGTCTTCACTTTTCCATTCTATAGAGCAAATATCAGGTGAAGTCTCATCTGCATATGTGGAAAGCACTGCACTTTCTTTGGATACCTCTTGTAAATTATTTTCAATTGAATTATTGGCGTTGATTCCGAGATATTGAAGCACGGCATGAGCATCATCTTTTCCGAACTGAATCAGATTTTCTTCAGAAGCGCAGAAAACCGCGTCTCTGTCTTCATCCACATGACAGTGTTCTAATATAACAGAAGGAATGTTGAGAGCAGTTGATTCTCGGATAATTCCATAATAATCAGTTCCCTTATCATTCAGTTTTGTTTTGATTCCTCTGATAAATATCCCTTTCTCTTTTAACGGCTTTAGAAACTCATATGCCAGCTGATATGAATAATTGTTAAACGGAAAAGAATACGGAATCCATGCTTCTGCACCAAACAAATTATGATCTTCAGAAGCATTATAATGTAGACTAATAAGCATATCAGCATTAACATCTGAAGCAAATTTTGCCCTTTGCTTCAAAGACATATCCTTATCTTCAGTATGAGTAAGATATACGTCAAGTTCATCATACTTAGACAATTCATGATACATACTTAAGGCTGTTATCATCGTCATATTTTTCTCAACATGATTGTTTTCAGTAGTTCCCTCATTATCACCACCATGCCCGGGATCAATGACGATTACCGGTTTTTCATTTTGCCATTTCTGTAATCTGGGAGCAGCATTTACTTGTAATGAAATTAAGGAAAATCCAATTACAATCGGTAATAGAAGTAAATAAAACTTCTTTGTCATAATATTCCTTTCTGTCTGTCATTCCAAATGATTAGAATTGAAAAACCGGTTCCTTTCGAAAACCGGTTTTTGTTTTCACGTTTAAATTTTATAATACATCAGGACCATAACCTTCGCTCGAACCATCTGTATATTCATCTTCAACCGGATGAAGTGCTTCGAGATTTGACTGTATTAAATCCTTATACTGATTAAGTGAAGTAATTAAGCCATCATAATTCGTTGAGGTAGTCTGAATGGCTGATGCAAGAATTTTTTCTATCTCGGTCAAGCGCTCTTCTGTATATTGTGCTGCCTGCATTCTAAGCTCATTTGCTTCAATGGTGGCCTTATCCAAAATTTCCTGAGCCTGGCCGGAAGCCATTGTAACTACTTCGTTTGCCTGTGCATATGCCTGTTGCATAATTTCGTGCTCACTGATTAACTGATTCGTGTGAATCGTGGCTTCCTTAATCAGATTTTCCGCCTTAGTACGTGCATCATTTAAAATCGCTTCTTTATTGCTGATGATTTTCTGGTATTGTTTAATCTCATCAGGGGTCTTCATTCTTAGCTCACGTATCAATTCATCAATAGCATCTTTATTGACAATAATCTCTGTATTGGACATAAATTTGGGCTTACAATTTTCAATATATTCTTCCAATTCATCAATAATCTGCTCTATTCTGCTGGTCATAACGTTTCTCCTTGTATGATATTTTTATACTTCTCACGAACCAAATCTACAACAAAATCGGGAACACATTGACTGATATCCCCACCGAAACTGGCAATCTCTTTGACACTGGAGGAACTAAGATAAGCATATTCCAAGCTGGTGGTAAGGAAAATGGTGTCAAGCTTTCCGTCAGATAACTTTCTGTTTGTCTGCGCAATTTGCAGTTCATATTCAAAATCAGTAATTGCGCGCAGTCCTCTGACTGCAATGTTTATATTTTTCTCAGCAGCATAGTTTATTAAAAGTCCACTGAAACTGTCCACCTGGACATTTGGCAAATCCTTTGTTGCCTCTTTTAGTATATTAACACGTTCTTCAACAGAAAACAACGGTGACTTCACCTTGTTATTTAATACACTTACTACTAATACATCAAACATTTCTGACGCTCTTTTGATGACATCCAGATGTCCAAAAGTAACAGGATCAAAACTTCCGGGATATATTGCTTTTTTCATAAAACCTCTTTCCTAATGCTTTTTAAAAAAACATGTTTATTCGTTTTATAACATTTTTCTCTTACTATTTTAAACCCAATTTCATTGGCAAAATCAAATTTAGTATCTATTGCTGCTTCAATTACGATTAATGTATCATCTGAGATATAATGCATATCATGTAAAAGTGTCAATATTGTCTTTTCCAGTCCTGATTGATATGGAGGATCAATAAATACAATATCTACTTCTTTTTCATAAATATTATACAAAGCACTTGATACATCCTGCTTAATTACTATAGCATGTTCATCCAATTTCGTAAATGCAAGATTTTGTTGTATGCAGTTAATAGCCTTTGCGGAATTATCAATAAAGTATGCTTTTCTCGCACCACGGCTAAGAGCTTCTATACCGATTCCACCGCTTCCGCTAAATAAATCGACGAAAACGGAGCCGGGTAAATCACCCTGTAACATATTAAAAAGAGTTTCCTTAATTCTGTCTGTAGTAGGCCTCGTATCCATTCCGTCCGGGGCTTTTAGAGGAAGACTTCTTGCTGTCCCTGCAATAACTCTCATAGTGTTCC
This sequence comes from uncultured Lachnospiraceae bacterium, assembly GCA_945787485.1. Lineage (GTDB taxonomy): Bacteria > Bacillota > Clostridia > Lachnospirales > Lachnospiraceae > Coprococcus_C. The sequence continues at coordinate 19,179 of CALZHV010000007.1, read as the reverse complement.
TTTCCTTAAGCTAAAAAAATACTAAACTCTGATTTTCGTACCTTTTCCGTCTCGTTTTCCGGGTTTTAAATTATTTAAAATAATACTTTTCTCTTTATATTGTATAGAGGTTTCCACACCGTTTTGTGTGTAATAAACAGCTTCTACAACATCCTTTGCATTCAATTTCATGCCTCTTACACCAACTGCCCCCTTTTTCTTTTCGGGTATTTCTTCTATAGGGAGTCGAAGGAAAAATCCCTCTTTGGTCTGTAACACAATGTTTCTTTGTTCCAGGATTGACATTACACTTACTACAGAATCCCCATCCGCCAGCTTCGTGGCAGCAACGGTACGTTTGGAAACATCAAATTCCCCGCCGTCAACTATTTTCATCATAGATTCAGCAGTTACAAATATTACTTGCCTTAAGTTCAATTCTGTCTGGCTTGTAATATAAACAATAGTTTCCTTCTCGGAATTATAATTACTTACATTGTCTATAGGAATACCTTTATCACGGAATTTACCAAAGGGCAAATCCATAACCTTTATTGTATGAAGCTGTCCTGTATTGGTAAACAGACAAACTTTACCGGTATTTTTACACGTAAAGACATATTTATTTTCAGTATCGGCAGCTTCTTTATTGCGCTCGTAAGTTGATACATCAATTGTTTTCGCATATCCGAAACGATCCATAAGGAAAATAATCTCTGTTTCCTCGATTTCCTTTTCCTTATAAACAGCTTCTTCAACATTTTCAATTACTGTTCTTCTCTTTCGACCATACTCCTTTTTGAATGAGTCCAATTCATTCATGATTACCTGTGCCATAGAATCTCGTCGCTCTAATATGTCCTCATAACGATAAATATTAGCCATTGTTTCTTCATGGTCATTTATCAGCGCTTCAATTTCAAGACCAATCAATTTATACAGACGCATTTCCAAGATGGCATTTGCCTGTCTCTCTGTAAACATCAGCTGTGTAGCCATTATTTTTGATTCTTTTGATTTAAAGCGTATTCCGTCAATCTTACCCTCTGTCAGACACGCCTTTGCCATACTGCGGTCCCTTGACCCCCGCAAAATCTCAATAATCAAATCAATGACATTGCAGGCTTTGATTAAGCCTTCTTGAATTTCTTTCTTTTCCAGTTCATGGTTTAAAAGATTCGTATATTTTCGCGTTGCAATTTCAAACTGGAAATCGACATTGGCTTTTAAAATCTGCTTTAAGCCCATGGTTTCGGGGCGTCCGTTATAAATTGCCAACATATTTACGCCAAAGGTATCTTCCAATCTGGTTTTTTTATAGAGAAGATTAACAAAGTTTTCCGCATCGGCATCTTTTCGAAGTTCAATTACAATTCGGATTCCCTCTTTAGAAGATTGATTTGAAATATCAACAATATCCTGTGTTTTCTTTGTTTCTGCAAGTGCAGCAACATCCGATAAAAATTTTGATATATTCATACCGATCATAGGATATGGGATTTCGGTTATTACAACATTTGTTTTTCCGCCCTTGGCTTTCTCAAACTCAACTTTACCACGTATTTTAATCTTGCCGGTTCCTGTTTCATAGATAGAAAGCAATTCATCCTTGTTTGTTACAATTCCGCCGGTAGGGAAATCAGGTCCCGGCATATATCTCATAAGCTCTGCAGTAGAAATTGATTCATCCAGCATATAAGCTTTTGTGGCATCAATCACTTCACAGAGATTGTGCGGCGGTGTACTGGTGGTCATACCAACAGCAATTCCCTCTGAACCATTAATTAAAAAATTTGGAATTTTAACCGGAAGAACGGATGGTTCCTTTTCAGTCTCATCAAAGTTTGGTATATAGTCCACAACATCCTTGTCCAAATCTGCAAGGAAAGCTTCCTGCGTTATTTTTTGGAGTCTGGCTTCTGTGTATCTCATCGCAGCAGCGCCGTCACCTTCAATATTGCCGAAGTTTCCATGTCCGTCGATTAATGGCATTCCTTTTTTAAAATCTTGTGTCATTACAACCAATGAATCATAGATAGAACTGTCTCCGTGGGGATGATACTTACCCATAGTATCACCGACAATTCTTGCACTTTTTCTGTAAGGCTTATCATATCGAATCCCCAGTTCATACATATCATATAGGGTACGTCTTTGAACCGGTTTTAACCCATCTCTTACATCGGGCAATGCTCTGTCAATGATAACACTCATAGCATAGTCTATGAAAGACTTCTGCATTTCTTCAGAGTATTCTGTTCTAATAATCCTGTTGTTATCTTCCATGTTTGATTCTTTCACCAATTAATTGAATGATATTTTAAACATCCAGTGTCGCATCCTGTGCATGATCATAAATAAAAGCTTTTCTTGGCGGTACATCAGTACCCATTAATAACTCCGTCATCTGGTCTGCCAATCTGGCATCCTCAATTTCAACCTTTTTCAGCATACGTCGTTCCGGATCAAGGGTAGTTTCCCATAACTGTTCAGCATCCATTTCACCAAGACCTTTATAACGCTGTAATGTGAAAGGCCCTTTGTGAGACTTTCGATATTTTTCCAATGCCTTATCATCATAAAGGTATTCTTCCTCACCCTTGCTTGGCATTGCCTTATAAAGAGGAGGCATTGCAATATAAACATGTCCTTCAAAGATTAATTCAGGCATAAAACGATAAAACAGAGTTAACAGCAGGTTTGAAATGTGGGCACCATCCACATCCGCATCAGCCATAATGATTATTTTGTCATAGCGCAGTTTTGAAATATCAAAATCATTTCCATATCCTTCAGAGAAGCCGCACCCGAAAGCATTTATCATGGTCTTAATCTCAGCATTTGCAAGCACCTTGTCTATACTTGCTTTCTCCACATTTAAGATTTTACCACGTATCGGTAAAATAGCCTGATACATACGATTACGTGCAGTTTTCGCACTTCCTCCGGCAGAATCACCTTCTACGATAAATATTTCACATTTAGAGGCGTCTCTTGACTCACAATTGGCAAGCTTACCATTTGAATCAAATGAAAATTTCTGTTTGGTAAGCATGTTTGTCTTGGCTTTTTCTTCTGTCTTTCGAATTTTGGCAGCTTTTTCAGCACAACCGATAATGCTTTTCAGGACCTCCAGATTTCGATCCAGGAATCGTACAATTTCATCTCCGGTTACTTTACTGACCGCCTTTGCTGCATCCTGATTATCCAGTTTTGTCTTTGTCTGACCTTCGAATCTGGGATCCGGATGCTTAATAGAAACAACTGCCGTCATACCATTACGTACATCTGCTCCCGTGAAATTAATATCCTTTTCCTTTAAAATTCCTAATTCCCTGGCATAATTATTTATTATGTTAGTAAACTGTGTTTTAAACCCTGTAAGATGAGTACCACCCTCTGAATTGTATATATTATTGCAAAAACCAAGTACATTTTCATGGAACTCGTTCACATACTGGAATGCAACTTCAACACCGATATTATCTACTTCACCGGAATAATAAATCACATCATGAATCGTTTCTTTGTTTGCATTCATATCTTTAATAAATCCAATAATTCCCTCGGGTTCATGGAAATTAACTATTTCCGGTTCGGCACCTCTTCGATCCTCAAAAATAATATGTAATGCCGGATTTAGATAGGCTGTCTCATGTAAACGGCTTTTTACCTCATCTTCTTTAAACCTGGTTTTGTCAAATATAGTTTCATCAGGCAAAAAGTTTATAGTAGTGCCAGTTTCCTTGGTCTTTCCTATAACAGGCAGTAAGCCATCCACTAAATCAAGGACAGGAATACCGCGCTCATATTTGTCCTCGTAGATGGCACCATCGGTTTTTACCGTAACAGTCAATCTGGTTGAAAGTGCATTTACAACAGAGGAGCCCACTCCGTGTAAGCCTCCGCTTGTCTTATATGCATTATTATCAAACTTACCGCCTGCATGTAACGTTGTAAACACTAATCTTTCGGCACTGATTCCTTTTTCGTGCATCCCCACGGGAATGCCTCTGCCATTATCGGATATGGTTGCAGAACCATCTTTTTCCAGGATGACTTTAATAGTATCGCATACACCTGCTAAGTGTTCATCAACGGAATTATCTACAATTTCATAAATCAGATGATTCAGACCTTTGGTAGATACGCTTCCGATATACATTCCGGGACGTTTTCTGACTGCTTCCAGTCCTTCAAGAACAGTTATACTAGATGCATCATAGTTATTTGCTTTTGCCATGAAAATAACACTCCTTATTTGGCGAGATTACTTAAATCTGACAAATCACATAATTCGCCTGTAATAATAAATTATACCATAAATCTAGTGTGTTGCATAGTGTTTCGATACAATATCTACGAAAAAAGGTGTTGTCTAAACAAGACAACACCTACTGAATTAAATCTTTTTTGAACAGGCAACAGCCAGTGCGCCGGGGCCGATGTGGCAAGCTACACTTAGTGAAAGAGGATCCATATGAATGTCATAACCCGGGAAAGCTTCCTGCAACTCCTGCTTTAAAATAAGTGCTTCCGATTCGTTGTGCGTATGTGCAATCTGAAGCCAGATTCCCTTTTCCTCTGTCATACCCCCAAAACGATTTTCTATATCATTTTTTATAGCATTAATCATAATGGATTTGCCCTGAGTTGTAGTTCTCGCCTTTGCAAAAGCATCCAGCTTTTCTCCCTGAATCTGCAAAACAGGTTTTAACCTCAGCATAGTACCGATTGCCGCTGCAGCAGGTGTAATACGCCCGCCCTTCTTTAAATAATAAAGAGTATCCAACATGATGTAAATACTGCTGTTAAACTTATCTGCCTCCAGAAAATCTTTGATTTCCCTTGCATTCATTCCCCGCTCAATCAAAAGCTTGGCATCAAGACAAGATTGGCGCTGTGTAACTGAGATTCGTTGATTATTGACAACTTGAACCCTTCCATCATATTCTTCAGCCAACATCATTGCGCTTTGACATGAACCGGAAAGTCCGCTGCTCATAGGAATGTGAACAATCTCATCATAATCTCTTAGGATTTCATCCCACAAATTCATTACCGCTTCGGGAGAAGGCTGACTGGTGCTGATATCTCCTCCGTTTTCCAACATTCTATAAAACTCTTCCTGAGACAGATCAATATCCTCATAAAAAGTATCTCCATTAATCATAAAAGGCATTGGCAAAACAAACACGCCAATTTCCTTTGCATCTGACTGTGTAATCCCGCTGTTACTGTCAGTTACAACTGCTATCTTCATGCTTATCCTCCATGTCATAACATATTTGCGATGATAAAAATATGACAAAAATATTTTATCTTTATATGCTTCTAAAGTCAACCTTATTTCTGTTATGGGTTTGGAAATAATCTGATAACTTTCGATTTTCCTCACTTGAAAAATCAGGGTCAGATTCAAATAAGTAATTTACTGCATCTGAAGCTTCCTTTAACACATCTGCATCAGTATAAATATCACCTAACCGAAAAGCAAATTCTCCGCTTTGGCGTATGCCAAACATATCTCCCGGTCCCCGAAGCTTTAAGTCCTGGGAGGCAATATAGAAACCGTCATTTGACTGATTTAGTATCTGAAGCCTTTTCATAGTCTCTTCATTTTCTTTCGTAGAGACAAAGATGCAATAGCTTTGATGTTCTCCTCTTCCCACTCTGCCTCTGAGCTGATGCAGCTGAGCCAATCCGAATCTTTCTGCGTTTTCTACCATCATTACAGTAGCATTGGGCACATTGATGCCTACTTCAATTACTGTAGTAGATACCAAAACATCTATGGCATGTGACGCAAATTCCTCCATAATTCTGTTTTTGTCTGCCGGTCTCATTTTGCCGTGTAAATATGCCACCTGTACAGATGGAGGTAATGCCTGACGTATTTTCTCTGTATAATCAACTACATTTTCCAGTTGGTCCATTTCTCCTTCTTCCACCTGTGGACATATGACATATACCTGGCGCCCTTCTTCTACCTGTTTTGCAATAAATTGATAGGCTTTGGTGCGATAAGAAGTGTTTACAACACAATTTTTGATGGGCAACCGTCCTGTGGGCAATTCATCAATGATCGAAATATGCAAATCTCCATACAAAATAATTGCCAGTGTTCTGGGGATTGGTGTAGCACTCATAACAAGAATGTGGGGATCTTTTCCCTTTTCGGCCAATGCTTCTCTTTGATGTACACCAAACCTATGCTGTTCATCTGTTACAACTAATGCAAGAGATTGAAATTCAACCTTTTCCTGAATCACTGCATGTGTTCCGATTACCAGATTAGCTTCCTTCGTTCGAATTTTTTCGTAAGCATCCTTTTTTTCCTTAACAGTCATGGAACCTACCAGTAAAACAGGAGATAAATTAATATGATACAAATTGATATATTCTTTTATGGTTTCATAGTGTTGGACCGCTAACACTTCCGTGGGGGCCATAAGTGCACCCTGATAGCCGTTTGCAGCAGTCATCAAAAGTGCTAATACCGCGATTATGGTTTTTCCGGATCCAACATCTCCCTGAATCAATCGGTTCATGCAGTGGGAACTACCCAAATCTTCCCGTATTTCCTGCCATACCTTTTTTTGCGCCTTTGTTAACGGAAACGGTAGTTGCTCTAAGAATCTGACAGTATCAGCTGTTTCAAACATTCTGAATTGATTCTGTATATGGTCATTTTGGGCTTTGTTTCTCTTCATCAAAAGCAAAAAAGAAAAAAACTCATTAAAAACCAGACGTTTTCTCGCATTCAGCAACTCATCAAAATTATCGGGAAAATGAATCGTCTCTATAGCTTCCCTATCATGTTTTAGTGAATATTGATCCAGAATTGTCTGCGGAAGATATTCTTCCTGAAATTCATACTGAGATAATACAGCTTTTACGTTTTTTTGGAAGGTCTGATTGGTCAGTCCCTTTGTCAATGAGTATTTTGGCAAAAGGACATTGCACTGCTTTCGATAATCCTCGTATGAGAAAATTTTGGGTTGTTCCATAATGAGCAGATTACCGCGTTTTTCCGCTGTCCCCCGAAAAACATAATACCCACCTTGCTTCAAGGTCTTTTTCAAAAACGGCATATTGAAAAAGGTAAGCTGCATGCTTCCTGTTCCGTCACTGATATTTACATTCAAAATACTAAGCTTCCTTACTTTCTTTTCATTAGGAATACTAGTGACATAGGCATATATTGCACAAACATATCCTGATTTGGCCTGAGAAATTTTAATAGGAAGTTCATACATTTCATAATCCCTGGGAAATGTATGTAATAAATCACCGGCTGTCTCTATTCCCAGCTTTGCATATAGTGATTTTGTCTTCTCTCCAATTCCTTTTATCTGTATAATGGGAGTTTCAGAATTCATATACAACCTCATAATTTTGGGTAAAAGAAAATGCCTTTTCAGGCATTTTCTAACTTTGTTATTCAACAGACATTACATAATAATAAATAGGCTGTCCGCCATACTGCAATTCAATATCGCAGGAAGAAATCTCTTCTTCTACCATAGCTCTCAAGCTTTCGGCATCCTCTTCATTTACGTCACTTCCGAAATAAATACTAATCAATTCAGATTCGTCAGTGACCATCTCTTTGATTGTATTAAGTGCAACTTTACTGATATCGGTACCCACATCTAAAATACCTTTATCTCCGATACCCATGTAGTCACCCTTCTTTATCTCTTTATCGTCAATCATTGTATCACGAACAGCATATGTCACTTGTCCTGTGCTGACATTTGATATTTCACGAATCATGTTTTCTTCATTTTCATCAGGTGTCATTTCAGCGACAAAATTAATGATTGCGGTAATACCTTGAGGTATCGTTTTTGTAGGAATGACAAGTACATCCTTCTCAGTAGATAATTCTGAAGCCTGATTTGCTGCAAGAATTATATTTTTATTGTTAGGTAATACAAAAATTGTTTTAGCATTTACTTTGTCGACCGCATCCAAAATATCTGCAGTACTTGGATTCATTGTCTGACCGCCCTCAATAATGTAATCTGCTCCAAGACTCCTGAATATTTCATTCATACCATCTCCGGCAGATACAGCGATAAATCCGTAATCCTTCATAGGCTCATTGGATTTTTGCTCTTCAGTAATTGTTTTGGAATCAGGCTTGGAAGATTTTTCCTTTTCTTCCATCTTAAACAACTTTTCCTGATGTTCTAAACGCATATTATCTATTTTCATATTAGATAACGCACCGTATTTCAACGCTTTTTGAATGGCAAGGCCGGGATCATTGGTATGCACGTGTACCTTAACGACATCTTCATCTGCTACGCATACAATGGAATCACCAATCGACTCAAGATATGCCTTGAAATCCATTTCTGACTTTATGTTAAAGGTTTTATTCAATAAAATAATAAACTCTGTACAATAACCGAACTTGATGTCTGCCTCAGCCTGTACCTCTCTTGAGCTTTTGGATACGGTTCCTTCAGCAGGTGCTTGAAAACTCAAATCAATTTCTTTGCCAAGATAAGCATCTAATGCGCCTGAGAGTACTTCAACAAGGCCCTGTCCTCCGGAATCAACTACACCTGCCTGCTTTAAAACAGGAAGCATTTCGGGTGTTTGGCTCAAGACAAATTTTGCATGCTCCAATATTTCCGTTAAGTAAGCTTCCATATCAGAAGCTCCGCTTTTTTGCAACTCTCTTGCCTTTTCGGCAGCTCCCTTTGCAACTGTTAAGATAGTACCTTCCTTAGGCTTCATTACTGCTTTATAAGCAGTTTCAACCGCGCGCTCAAAGGAATCAGCTATAGCATCAATTGTAAGATTATTATATTCTTTGATACTTTTCGTAAATCCTCTAAAAAGCTGTGACAGGATTACTCCGGAATTTCCTCTTGCACCGCGAAGAGATCCGCTGGAAATGGCTTTACAAAGTGCATCCATCGTCGGATTATCCCCCAACGCGATAACTTCCTTACAAGCGGACATAATTGTCATAGTCATATTGGTACCGGTATCACCGTCAGGTACCGGAAAAACATTCAATTCGTTAATCCATTCCTTTTTATTTTCAAGATTTTTAGCCCCAGCTAAGAACATTTTAGATAGCATCTTAGCGTCGATATTATTTAAGCTCACAAATAATTCCTCCTTAATCAATTACTCTGACACCATCGACATAGATGTTTATCTTTTTTATTTCAATACCTGTAAATTCTTCTACCTTATATTTTACACTGTCAATCAAATTCTCTGTCACTGCAAGAATGCTTACTCCATAAGCTACAATTACATGAAAATCCAGAATAAGCTTATTATTTTGAATTGTAACATTGATTCCTCTGGTGATGCTCTCCCTGTTTAACAGTCGAACAAAACCGTCTTTTACACTGATACCTGCCATGCCAACAATACCAAAGCATTCAACGGCTACACTACCTGCATATTGTGCAATTACTTCATTGTCAATGACAATATTTCCCATATGAGTATTCAGAGAAGAACCTTTCATATTCTATACCTTTTCCTTTCCAAATGGTGAAATCTAATACATCAAAAAAGACATATATTAAATATATTAACAGCTTTTCCACAAAAAAGAAATATAAAAATATAAAAAATTAAAAAAGTATTTTTTTCACTTGCTTTTCCACTTCATTTCTGTTACTATATCAATGTTGTGAACTTACTTATAGTTAAGGAGGTGTCAAAATGGCTAAGTGTGATGTTTGTGGAAAAGGCGTTCATTTTGGTAATAATGTAAGCCATTCACATAGAAGAAGCAATGCAATGTGGAACTCTAATGTAAAGAATGTAAAGTGCAAAGTGAATGGTGTTGCAAAGAAGATGCATGTTTGCACCAGCTGCCTGAAATCAGGTAGGGTTGAAAGAGCATAACTTTCAAATGATAATGAAGCAATCAAAGAAAGCAGGTCGTTGACCTGCTTTTTGATTACTAAGTTTTCTTTACAATTCTTCTTTTCTTCTAATATACTCTTTATTAATCATTTGTACTAATTCCTCATCGCCGAAAATATTGTCAGGATGATAAATCTTAACCAAATCACGATATCTTTTCCTCAGTACCAGTATATTATTGATTCCCTTAAACAATCGTTTCGCAATCTCTTCAGAGCCGGTACCATCTGTTCCTTTTCCCAACGCTTTTCTGCTCTCTTCTTCCATCAATCTTTTTTTATTTTCAAGAGCTTTGCGGTCTGCCTCCAATTGCCGGAAACCGTCTTTAAGGATGTCCATTTTCTTTTCAAAAAACAGATTTTCTTCCTTTAGTCTTTGCCGTTCCTGGACAGTTCTCTTGTTTAAGGAATCAAGTTCTCGTTGAAATACTACACGTTCATTCAGAAAACGTTCACGTGTAATATTTAATTCTTTTTTTTCATTTTCTAATCGGATATTTTCACGAAATAGCCATAACTTGGCTTCTTTAAGCTTTTCTATGTCATCCGTTTCGGCTATTTCTTTCCAATCAATCATTACAATAATCCTCTTAGTCACTACTCATACAGCTGTATCCTATAAATAAAAGTATAGCAATAAGAATCAGTCCCAAAAAACGATTACATATCAAAAGCATGATTAGCATTCCGATAGCAATCATAAATGATATCAAGCCTATGAATTTCTTCATATATTAATTTTCATAATTATCTTGCTCTATTATATGCATTATTCGCTTTGAGAATTCTCATCTTCAGGGAATGCGATATCTACTACCTTATCATCTGATATTTCAGACTTATCTTTTGGCTTTGTAAACTTATCCACAAGATCAGGAATCATATCCAGAACTTTCGTCACAGCATCCTGATTTTTAATATTGACAAGCTTTGTGTAACCGTTATTTATTACCAAAACTGCGCTGGGTGTCATTTTTCCGCCTAAACCGCCGGCACCTGTGATAGATGATTTTTGTTTATTACTTCCCGTTCCTGCTCCAACGCCAAAAGCAACATCGACGAGAGGGACAATGATGGTATCACCAATTTGAGTAGGTTCTCCGACTACTGTTTTAGTGGATAATACATTATCCATACCTTTTAACAGAGATTCAACTACACCTTGAAAATTTTCGCTGTTAGACATTTTTATTTCCTCCTGGACTTTATTGTTTCGATAAAAGTATGCAAATTTCTATCAAGTGCAACCATTAAGCAATGCCATAAAAGAATGAATATCGTTAGATGACCCGAAAATTCAATTGTTCCTTCCAATTTCTTTTCTGTAAAATCCGGTGTAACATATACCTTCTTCCCTAACTGCGGAGCGAATATAGAATATGCGCCATAAGCATATCCTGTTGTATCCGGTTCTCCGGTTCCAAAGATAATATCTGCTTTGAGATGCCTTGGTCTAATACTTCTTAATATCTTTACCAGTCTTAATTTTACATGTTCCCAGAGTTCTACAGTGCTTTGTTCCTGAAGCAGATTTATATAAAAGGAAATATTTTCGAATATCGACTTAATTTTAACATAAACCGATTTGATTGTGTACTTAATTTTTTTTACAAAGCTTTTATGACCTTCCCAAAATTCATCTTCTTCAATATGTTCTTCTTTTGACTCACTGATATGGTTTTTATTTTTATCATTTTGTTGAATACTATTCTCCCGGACACTTTCTGATGAATTTTTCTCGTCATTCATTACTTGTTCTGAGTTTATCTGATTCGTCTGTACAGATTCCGTGTCATTGTCGTCAGCAGATTTTTTTCCATTATCTTTTTTAGGAAATATGGTAAACCACAACAATTTTACCTTAAAAATGCCGGGATCCGGATATTGATATCCGGCTCTTATCAATCCAAAAATCCATATTGCACGAAACCGAAATTCTGTTTCTTCCTGATTCCTGTGTCCCTTTCCTTTATAGGTAATCGGAAAAAACAAAATAATGAATAGAATTATTACTAAAATACCCAATAGAACCAGGAGTATAATTCCTAATAAGGAGAATATTTCAGCTATCACACTCCACATAATAAATACTCCTTTATTGCGCAATCTCCTCTCGTTTGTATACAATCATCAACTATTCTTTTTACGATTTCTATTGCCTCCTCATGAGATTCTGCTAATCCGACTACATGTATTGCATTATTTTGATAATATCGCTGAGTCAACATTTTAGCATCTATAATATCAAGTTGGTCTGATAAGTTTTTAGAAATATAAATCACAAATAAACCGGAGAAAAACGGATTCTTTTCCAGCTTATCTTTCATTTTATCCAATTTTAACGTATCAATGCCGTCGCTCAAATATAAATTTGAGTGATAATCAAGTTTAATTGTCATATAAATCTTACCTCGACATAGTTGTATTTTAACATACAAATTATATTTTGTAATCAAAAACAAAATATTTTAGTTATCTTTACTGAATTTATTGACAATTCATGCAACTATTTTATACTATAATTATATATACTTAGGAGGAAGGACTATGAAATCAGTCGCAAGGATGGAATTACAGCCCGGTATGATTTTAGGAGAAGATGTTATTGTAAATGACAATGTTCTGTTAAAGGCCGGTACTACAATTACAAATTACAACATAGAACTATTAGTTCGCTATGCAGTTATGTGTGTAACTATAATGGACGATATTGACCTTGCGAAAACACATTTTGAAAAACTTCGCTTCTCAGAAGAATTCAAAGCTTTCGAGCAAAAGCATAATGCCAGCTTATTTCTATATAAAGCTCAGATGGAGTATTTCCTTTCGGATGTCTCAGAAGCTCCTACCGAAATTTTGTTAAAAATATATAATAACCTAAGAAGTACTTATCAAACAAGTGCACAGCTGTTAGACTACTTATATAATTTAATACCAAATTCAGACCAGCTTACTTATAACCACTGTTTGAATTCCGCTCTACTTGGTGGATTATTTGCAGAATGGTTACATATGGATAATGACGAGAAAGAAACACTAATCCTCTCCTGTTTTTTTTATGACATAGGCAAGCTCCGACTACCTTATCAGATTCTATGGAAATCCGGGCGGTTGACTGATGATGAATATGAATTAGTCAAAAAGCATCCGGTAATAGGCTATTCCATATTAAGTAATTGCAAATCAATAAATCAACATATTAAAAATGCAACCATTATGCATCATGAGAGAATGAACGGAACCGGATATCCATATCATATGAGCGGTGACAAAATTGATATATATGCAAGATATTTGTCTATTATTGATACTTATATAGCTATGACCTCTCCTCGTACTTACAGAGATGCATATACTCCATTGCAAATTATTGAACATTTTGAGGATAATATGGATGCATATGATTCATCATTGGTGATACCTTTATTGACACACATTGCCGATTCTCAAATCGGATTGAATATCCAGTTGAGTGATAATTCCATCTGGGAAGTAATGCTCACCAATCCCGCAAAACTTTCTCGTCCAATCTTAAAAAACGAGAAAGGTGAAATCTTATATTTGTCGCATCAGCCCGAACTGAAAGTCGTCAAAAATCTCTAATGAAACAGCCGAAAATACTTAATAGTATTTTCGGCTGCCCCATAAATTATTTTTTTTCAATTCCAGATATTCATTATATGCTTTCTCCAGAATTTGCTTTTCATTTGAAAATTTTAACAAATGATACGCTTCGTGGTATTTGTAAAAACCGGAATCTACAAAATACTCCTCTTTTTGTGGTTTACTGTAATAGCTGTCAGCCATCATAAGATACCAGTGTACTTCCTTTTCGACAGTATCCTCAGGTACAGTGAACGTGTATTCGCTTTTACCTACATATTTTATGATAGTAGCTTTAGCTCCTGTTTCTTCAAGCACTTCTCTCAAAGCGGTTTCCTTAAACTCTTCTCCCTCTTCAACAGTGCCTTTTGGCAAAACCCATCCTTCATACTTATTTTTATAATTTTTATACAATAGAAGGATTTTACCCCGAAATATTACCACACCACCACAGCTTGTTGCTTCAATCATTGCAATTCCTCCTGACTGGTGTGCTTATACACAACTAAAAACAGTATAGAACAAACATCTGTTTAACGCAACAGTTATTTTTCCCTGAAATAAGCATCAAACAGACGTCTGGCTATCGGTACGGCATAATCCCCACCGCTTCCGGCACCCTCAACGATGATAGTTACAGCCACCTCCGGATCTTCTGCCGGTGCAAAGCCGGTAAACCAGGCATGGCTGTCACCTTTTACCAATCCATATTCTGCGGAACCGGTTTTGCCGGCTGCCGTATAACTCTGACCCGCTAATTTTTTCGCAGTTCCCTCTTCTACCACTGCAATCATAAGCTTTTTCAAAGCTTCGGCGTCTTCATCACTCATAAGTCTCCCATATTCTTTGGGTTTAAAACTTTTCACAATCGAACCGGCATCATTTTCTACATGTTCAATGACATATGGAGTCATCAAAACACCATCATTTGCAATTGCCGAAGTAATCATATTCAGATGAATCGGGGTTATCTGAGTCGTCCCTTGTCCAATAGAAGCCTGCATGACATCATGTTCACTCATCGTCGCAAAATCCCCAATGCTACTCTGATTATAATTCAGTGTGAGCGGTAATGGTTTATTAAACATAAGCTTCTCCAGGGTATCCCGGAAATTCTCATAATCTAATCCAACTCCAATATTTGCAAAGGAAGCATTACATGATTTCGCAAAAGAACGCTTAAAATCAACTGCTCCATGATTTGACCCATGATAACAATTGATTCTGTTATCACCCAGTTTAAAATATCCCGAACACTGAAAATGATACTTATCATAGGAATCAGGATTTTCTTTGATGTATTCCAACGCAGTTATAATTTTAAAGGTAGAGCCGGGTGGATATAAGCCTTGTGTTGCCCGATTCAGTAATACAGTACTCTCTTCATCTTCTAACAGGCTATCCCACATCTGGTCAATTTCATTTGGATCAAAATCAGGGTGAGAAACAAGTGCTAATATTTTTCCGGTCTTTACTTCTGTAACGATAATTGCCCCTTTATAAATACTGAGCTGTTCATCAGCAGTTTGTTGTATTTGAACATCCAGAGTTGTATATACATTATCCCCGGGATTTTTAATCCCCGCGATATCATTTGCAACTTTATTATTTATTGATGTATTTGTGTTGATAAGATAATAATTTGCAAGTGCTTCTACTCCCATTCTTCCGTTTGTAGAATAACCTACAATGTGTGAAAACAAATTTTCAAATGGATATACTCTGGTTTCATTCTGTTGTGAATCAATATTCGTCTTAGCCAGAACTTCACCGTCTCTGGAATAAATACTTCCTCTGTAGTTTTGAGAAAGCAATATTTCCTGTCTTGAGTTATAGCTGTTATTAACCATATCCTGTTCACGGTTCACTACAAAATATACCAAATAACCACACATAAACACGAATAATGCTGAGAACATTGTACTACATATTCCAATATGCAGTTTTTTATTATTTGTAAACCCGGATACGCCTGCCATAAAATTCGAAAAGAAAGCTTTCACCTTTGCCCCTTTTGAATCAATACTTTTATCATTTATTTCATTAAGGGACATCTGCTTGATGCGATTAACTTTCATTACTTTATTTTGTTTTTCTGTTACGTTAAGTATAGCTGCCCCCTGTATCAGAAAAAACATAAACATTGATGTCATACATGAACTTCCGCCATAACTAATAAAAGGCAGAGTCACTCCGGTAAGCGGTATTAGATTCATACCGCCTCCGACAGTCAAAAAAATCTGAAACAGATACATTACACCTATTCCAAAAACAGTCAGATGCATAAACTCATCTTTAATCTGAGCAGATATTCTACAGATATTAAGGAAACAACACAAAGTAATTAAAATCAGACATACTCCGAAAACAACACCTAATTCCTCACAAATGGAAGAAAAGATAAAATCCTGGTCGACATAAGGAATTGATTTAGGATTCCCCTTTAATAATCCCATTCCAAACCAACTGCCGCTACCCATAGCAAACATAGACTGGGTTACTGCCCACCCTTCTTTATCAATATAATCCCATGGGTTCTGCCATGCCATAACACGTGATTGTATATGGGTAAATGTCAGATATGCATAATAAGCTGCCGCAGCACCTCCCGAGATACCTGCAAGCAAATATAAATAATTACCTGTTGCTGCCACTACGACAAAAATATAACTTACAAAAAAGATAAGTGCGCTCCCCAAATCTTTAGATAAGACCAGAATAATAACGTGAGCGCCTGCAATGACTGCCGTCAATCCGACATGAAATATATCGTGTTTTTCCTTCAATGCAGCAGCCAGGAAAAACAAAAATATGATTTTAATAAATTCTGATGGCTGAAAAGTAATACTGTCAAACACAGTAAAAGATATTTTTGAGCCGTGTGTAACCTGTCCTAAAATTAATACCACCGATAAACCGGCAATTCCAATCATTGCATAAAGCCAGGTCAATCTCGGTAACACCTTAAACTTTGATAATAAAAACGGAATGGTCAGGGAAACAGTAAACGAAATAAGTGCAATAATGTATTGTTTTACTCCTTTGTTAAAGGATAACCTGGAAACAATGCACAATCCAATTCCTATCAGCATAAACATATTGTTTAGCAGCAATTTGTTCACATTTTCATAAATAAGAGGAACCAATACGATAGCTGCCAGCAGAAATGCCTGAATAAAACCATATAGCAATAAAAAGTCCTGATTTTTGCTTACAAGCATTAAATTGATAAAAGTCATAGCCTGTGTCAAAAACAGAAATACACTTTGTAAAATATAGAAACCCAGTGTCTTTTCTTTCCTAAGAAAATATGTGACAAAGCTGCTGATGGTATATATAATCATACATATCATAATACCGTATTTTGATAACTCAATAAAATATTCTCTCATAGGTTTATTAATCCCTTACTCTACACCACGCCTTTCATGGCCGGTTGTATATTCTGCAATATCATAATCATAATTTAAAAAATAGGCATTTAATACATCTAAAACCTGTTCTTCTGATTCTATAGTAAAATCAATTCTAAATCTGACTCTGTTTTCCCATTTAGCCAAATCCTTAAGCCTGTAAGTTATACTATTATAAATAGTATTATAGCAATGCTTACAATTGCGGGAAACCGGAAATTCTTTTCCATATCTATCCTTTAAATATACTAATTTAGTATCATCTTTTTTGCAAGCCTCTGAAGTCTTCATTATACAGTTTGCGGTAATCATCATCGGTATTCTGCTATATACAATCTTTTCGAAATGATTGTATTTTGAAAGCAATTCAAATTGTTCTGAGGCGTTTAATTCATAAGGTAAAGTCATGCTAAGTGTTCTGCTATTAAAAAATGATACTGCATATTGATTCCAGACATATAATCCTGCATCCATATGAATGCTGCAATTTTCTTTTTGTTGTATCATATATCCTAATTGATCAATTGTACGTACTAAGACTCCTTCAATAAAATCATTGTCTCTCAGAAGCTTACATATGTCAAAACCATATTCAATATCTCTTTGCCTGAATACATGAGGAAACGAGACGTAAATACTGCATTTTGCAGACATTTCCTTCACGATAGGAATGATTTTTTCGTTCTCAAGCAGCAAATCAGCCGACAAATAAAGCACCTTGAGTTTTTCATTATCCTTATGAGAACTCATCCAATTATATATTGTATGAAGCTGACAAGCAGATTCCAAGGAAATCGAAAAGCCTTTATTTTCTTTGTTTGAAAATGTATTTTCAACCTCAGAAATATTGTTGATAAAAGGTTTTTGATATGTTGAATATCCATTTGCTGTCAATATCTTTTCTTCTAATGCCTCTACAGCATTCCTTCGAAGCTCGTTCATTTGCTTTAAAGGATAAAATGCCTGACTGCTCACTTCACAGGCAAAGCTATCACAGTAAAAGGAAGTTTCTCCCAGCTTTTTTAACTGTCTTTCAACATTTTCTTCTGTAACGGGTTGTTTACTCGCTGTTTCAACCATATTCCCATTAACGGTAACGGAAACATTATTGTGAATAACTGTCAGCTTTGCAGGTGAGTTTTCAGTAAACTGAGCAAGCATTTTAACGGGAAGCTTTGTTTCTTTATCCAAATATTTTGCTTGAATATCCCTTAACAGTGCTTCGTCATTGCCATTATATGCAGGGCTGTCAATGGTAATCATGTCTTTTCCGTTGTTCTTATAATAATAACCATTTTGAATTTCACTTCTAATGTAAAGAGATTGCAAATGTTTTGTATCTGCTTTTGATACATGATATCTTTCTATTGCTTCTTCCATACCATGTTGAACTGCTGATTCATAAAACATGTCTATATATTTTCTGTATAATGAGGTGACACCGGCAGCATATTCCGGTTTCTTCATACGTCCTTCAATTTTAAAGGAATCAATTCCAGCATTGATTAATTCGGGAATATTTTCAATGGTGCACATGTCTTTTAAACTTAAAAAATATGCTTCTTTAGATATTTTTCCTTCCGCTTTTACAGAATAAGGGAGTCTGCAGGGTTGGGCACATCTGCCACGATTACCGCTTCTGCCACCTAATATACTGCTAAAAAGACATTGACCGGAATAGCAATAGCACATTGCACCGTGAATGAACGTTTCTATTTCAATATCCACATTATTTTTTATTGAAATAAGCTCTTGCAGGCTTAACTCTCTTGCAGGCACAATTCTGGTTGCCCCAATATCCTTCAAAAACTTTGCTCCATATTGAGAGCAAAGCGTCATTTGCGTACTGGCATGTAATTCCATTTCAGGAAAAGTTTCTTTTATAAACTGTAATGCTCCTAAATCTTGTACAATTATTCCGTCTACTTGCGCTTCATACAAAGGCAGCAAATAATCCTTTAATTCTTTAAATTCCTTATCTTTGATTAATGTATTTACAGTGAGATAAACTTTACGGTTTAGCAGATGCGCATATCGGATACATTTTAACAATTCCTCTGTTGAAAAATTGTCAGCATATGCTCTGGCACCGAAACGATTTCCCCCCATATATATCGCATCAGCGCCGGCATTAACAGCGCCATAAAACGCACAGCTATTGCCTGCCGGTGCCAACAGTTCAACTTGTTTTTTATTCATAAAGTGAAATACCCTTTCCTCCAATAAACAAAAAAGAAATGCTGCCCTTGAGCGGACAGCATAAAATCACTTTT
>CALZHV010000006.1 GCA_945787485.1 uncultured Lachnospiraceae bacterium | reverse complement strand
GCCTCATTTATATGGTTACAAATCACTTACTCAGCATATTAATAATATTATTAATATCCTTTCAAAAGGTATATCGGCATATTATTTGATTAATTAACCCCAAATTAAATAATAAATTGAATTTGTTGAATTAAATTGAATTAAAAATTGATTTTGTTCAAAAAAATAGTATTATTCAGAATATTTAAAAAGGCAGGATTAAAACTATATAATTCGTGCATTTTAGGCATGTGCTGTGTTATAATTTTCATATAGTGCGGATAATTTTAAAAAGATACAATTTATTCAAAGAGTTAAATTGTAAATGGAGGTTTATCATTGAAAACAATAGAAAAAAAAGCATATGCAAAGGTCAATCTGGCTCTTGATGTGCTAAGAAAAAGACCTGACGGATACCATGATGTAAAAATGATAATGCAGAATTTGTCACTTTGTGATGAGCTTACTTTTTCTGTAGATGAAAATACAACGGAAGGAATAATATCTATTTCAACCAACAAAGAAAGTGTTCCGACGGATGAGCGAAATCTTATATATAAAGCGATTAAGCTTATGTATGAGACTTACGGTCTTCATAACAATATAAGCGTAAAGCTAATAAAAAATATACCTGTAGAAGCCGGCATGGCAGGCGGAAGTACGGATTGTGCAGCGGCAATTAAGGCAGTGAATGAATTGTTTGATTTAAAACTTAGCATAAAAAAGATGCAGGAAATAGGAGTGAAGCTGGGGGCAGATGTTCCTTTTTGTATATTGGGAAAAACAGCGGTATCTGAGGGAATTGGAGAGATTCTTACCGAA
This sequence comes from uncultured Lachnospiraceae bacterium, assembly GCA_945787485.1. Taxonomy (GTDB): domain Bacteria; phylum Bacillota; class Clostridia; order Lachnospirales; family Lachnospiraceae; genus Coprococcus_C. The sequence goes on along the minus strand of CALZHV010000006.1, from coordinate 25,522 downwards.
ATTCCCGGTTTAAAGGAATGTTATGTGTTGGTGGCAAAACCGCCTATTAGTGTCAGTACGGCATTTGTGTACAAAAATCTTAAGGCTGATGAAATAAAGGTCCATCCTGATGTTGACGGAATGGCACAGGCCTTGAAGAATAACGATTTATCAGAAATATGCAAAAGGATGTCTAATGTGTTAGAAACTGTTACGGCTTGTTCTCATCCGGAGATTATTATAATAGAAAATGTCATGAAAAATAACGGAGCCATTAATTCAATTATGAGCGGAAGCGGACCAACAGTGTTTGGAATATTTGACAGTAAAGAACAATGTGAGAAAACAGCTAAAATTATTCGGGATGAAAAGCTTGCAAACGAGGTATATGTTACTGTTCCTGTATAATTATCAAATGTGACGGGAGGATAAAGTTATGAAACTTGATATGAAAATAGACGAATTTTTACCACTAAGAGAGGTTGTTTTCAATACACTGAGACAGGCTATTATACAGGGAGAATTTCAACCGGGTGAAAGACTCATGGAGGTCACGATTGCAAATAAGCTGGGTGTCAGCAGAACACCGGTAAGAGAGGCTATCCGAATGCTTGAGCTGGAAGGTCTGGTCGTTATGATTCCGAGAAAGGGAGCAGAGGTTGCCAAGATAACCGTAAAGGATCTTAAGGATGCCCTGGAGGTTAGAATGGCTATTGAGGCATTGTCCGTTAAGCTTGCGTGTGAGCGTATTGATGAAGAAGGAGCAAAAGAATTAAAGCAGGCATGCATAACCTTTAAGGAGGCAATTAATTCAAAGCTTGTTCCGGCAATAGTTGAGGGAGACGAGGCTTTCCATAATGCTATTTACAGAGCGGCAAAAAATCCTAAGCTTCTAAATATTGCTCAGAATCTTAGGGAACAGGTTTACAGATACAGAGTTGAGTACGTAAAAGATTTCTCATATCATGATAATCTTGTAAGAGAGCATGACCTTGTAACATTAGCTATTTTAAAAGGAGATGCCGACACTGCACAAAAAATAATGGAGCAGCATATTTATAATCAGGAGCAGATTGTTATTAAGAATCTTATCGAGCAGGAATAAAAATATAAGAAAAAAACAAATATATTGAGCGGGTAAATATACATTTAATAAGGTGTTTTTATCATGCCGGAATAAATATATTTAACGTAAGTATATAATAAGAAACCCTGCACATACTGTAATTACAAATTATGGTATGTGCGGGGTTTTTTTGATGCAAAATAATAAATATTATAATGAAAAAAATGAACTTAATATTGGTTTGTCCTGCAATATAGAAAAAAACATTGCAGTAATAAATGATATTTTCTCTGACTGTAATGACATTGTAAAAAAAGAATTTATCATCGAAAGAAATAACGGTAATTTTAAGATATTTATTGTTTATATAGATGGGCTTACTGACAATGAAATGGTTGAGGAAACTATAGTAAAACCTATTACAATTGAATGGCATGACAGCAATATCGATGATATATGGAGACAGATTTATTATAAAGAAGCTCAGACAGTCGACATTTCGGAAACAGAGAGTTTTGATAAATCCGTGCTATCCATATTAAAAGGTGATACTGCCATGTATGTGGATGGTTATGATAAGGCAATGGTTATCTCGACAAAGAAGCTTCCGTTAAGGGCAATCGGTAATCAGGACAGTGAAACGACATTAAGAGGACCGCGAGATAATTTTAATGAGGGATTAAGACAGAGTACGGCTTTGATACGAAGGCGTATCAGAGATCCAAAACTTAAGGTATATCAGGGGATAATCGGGCAACGTTCTAAAACGGATTATGCAATTATGTATCTTGAAGACATAGTGGATATCAATTTAGTAAATAAGATAAAAGAGAGGCTGGACAGATATGATACTGATGCGATATTTGACAGTGGAATGGCAGAGCATTTGCTCGAGGATAATAAATTTCGATTATTTCCTTCTTTTCAGTCCACAACCAGACCGGATAAAGTTGCATCGGGCATTGTTGAGGGAAGAGTTGCAATTGTATTTGATAACTCGCCTGAGGTAATTGTAGCTCCGGCGACGCTCAATATGATGATGCAGGCATCGGATGATTATTACAACGGATGGCTTGTAGGTACATTTGCAAGATGCTTAAGGTATATGGCAGCTTTTTTTTCGATTGCACTTCCGGGATTTTATATAGCTGCAACCGTATTTCACGATGAAATAATTCCGGAAAAGCTTTTGTATGCCATTGCTTCCGCAAGGTCGATGGTTACATTTTCTACAATAGTCGAAATTTTGATTATGGAGCTGTTTTTTGAGCTTTTGCGGGAAGCAGGAATCCGATTGCCGGGACCACTTGGAAACACAATTGGAATCGTGGGCGGTCTTATTGTTGGACAGGCGGCAGTTGACGCCGGAATTGTCAGTACAATAGTAGTGATAGTAGTTGCACTTACCGCAATATCAAGTTTTTCTATTCCGAATGAAGTTTTTGCATCTGTTTTCCGTTTGTTTAAATTTGTGATAATAGCAAGCTCGGCGATGTTTGGATTATATGGCTTTTTTATTTCACTTCTTTGCATAGGTGTTTATATGTCAGGATTAGAAAGCTTCGGAGTACCATTTTTAAGCCCGATTGTTAATAATGAATCTTTTAAGGATTTTGTAATCAGGGCTCCGATTAAAACTTTATTTTTAAGACCGTTCTGGGTGAATAGAAAAGAAAAAATCAGATTAAGGAAAAGAGAAAAGTGATGGAAGACAAAGTATTATCAAGGCAGCAGACACTTAAAATGTGCCTCATGGAAAACCTTTCAATAGGATTTTTTATTATACCTTATGTATGTGTACAACTTGGAGGAAAAGCTCACACAAGTGCACTAATTGCAGGTATGTTTGTAATGTGTGCTTATATTTTTATTATGTTTATATATTCTAAATTGTTTGACGGGAATTATCTGTATGATATGAAAAGCTGTCTTACATGGAAAGCAAAGCCTTTATTTATTATTTATGCAATCAGATATTATTTAAAGGCAGCCCTTATTATTTCCGCGTTCTGCCTTATTGTAAGACAATATGGTCTTAAGGATATAAATATATGGTGGATAATTGCATTGTTTTTATTTGTGTGTCTTTATGGTTCGTCAAGAAGCTTGAAAAAAAGAGGACAAATGCACGAGGCTTTATTCTGGTGGATGTTTGTTCCACTCATTTTAGCAGCCGTTGGTGCGATTAATATTATTGATTGGAATATGTTATCAAATGAAATTAGATTTACTCCGATTAATAATGGCTTAAAAGCGGGGATATATTTATTGTTTACGATGTCCGGATTGGAGCTATTATTATTTGGACTTGGGAGACAGGAGGATAACAGTCTGAATAACATTATAAAAATTGTAATATGGGTATTGTTTGCTGTTTCTCTGATATATTTATATGCATTTGGAATAATGGGCGCAGGCTGGATTAACGACCTTGGAAACGGAAATCTTCTAACACAGTCGTCATATTTTCCGGCAAGACTTATTAGGGGATATGATTTGTTTTCCTTGATGTTTCTTATGGCAGGAGCGTTTTCAATTGCAAGTGCCTTTATTTATTACGCGAAGGAAATGATAAAAAAGCTGTTTCGCAATGAGGAGACTATGACAAATATAAAATTAAATTCTATTTCATTAGTCATTTTGGCAGTAATAATATTTTTGTTTGTTTATTATGGTATCAGTTCTCTTTCAAAACAAATAATAAGCATCATAATATATGCCGATTTGGCATTTGGTCTGTTGATACCAATAATAGTGTGGGGTGTAAAAAAATATGTTAAATAAATGGGTTTTACCACTTGTTATAGCAGGACTTCTAAGTGCATTGTTAATCGGCAAACTTGATTATGATAAAGCGAAGGACAAAAAGAACAAGTATCCGGAAGAGCGCGATTATGTAAAAGAAGTCCACATAAATAAGGCAAAAGACGGGAAATTTGGATTTAACTTTGTCGTTGTGGATTTGTCGGATTATAAAGGTAATTACAAGGATAATATTGATTTGGAAACATATTATTACGAGGGTGAAAATCTTGATGTTGCAAAACAATGCTATGAACAGGAGGAAAACAGATATCTTGACCTTGGACATATAAGTGATATCTATATCAAATACGACTGTAACGAGTGCGGGAATGAATTAAATGAAATGATAAAAAATCTTGCAACGGTAGAAGAGCTTGAGAAACAATGCAATGTCTTTATTGAAGATGAAAATGAAGAAATTACAAATATAAAATTATTTGAACTGATTAAACAAATATATAATGGGGAACGCTTTATATAAAAAAGATTATATAAAACGGAGGTTATAAATGGACAATTTTTCAATTATCATAAAGATTATCAGGGGAAGTATTTTTGGTATATTGATTGGCGTAATAGCAGGTATAGCTATACCGACTGCGGGATTTGTAAGAGAGCTTTCTGACGAGGCTGTTGAAACGGTATACACGGATAATGAAGGATATGAGCAGGACGTCTTAAATAATTTTTTCAGATTTCATGTAAGGTCAAACAGTGACAGTGAGGATGATTTGAACCTGAAATACAAAGTCAGAGATGCAATTTTGGAGATTATAGGCGATGAACTTGAGGGCGCCCGGTCAAAGGATGAGGCTGTAAGATATATAAATGAAAATATTGATTTGATTAAAACAATTGCCGCAAATGAAATAGAACGTGAAGGCTATGATTATGATGTCAAAGCTTATGTCGGATATGAATATTTTCCGATGAGACAGTATGGGGAAGTGACATTCCCTGCCGGTATTTATGAAACATTGAGGGTAGATATAGGAGAAGCAAAAGGACAAAATTTCTGGTGCCTTTTATATCCGGACGTATGCTATCCTGTAGAAGCATATGCGGTTGTGTCAAAGGATGATGCAAAGGAACTGGAAGATGAGCTTAAAGACGGGTTAAATAATGAGTTAAAAAAAGAAAATAAAGCTGCCCCAAAAGACGAAGCTGAAGATGAAGTTATAATAGGATTTAAATTTGTAGACTGGCTTAAAGAGTTTACTATTGAATAAGAAGTATGTGTTTGGTAAAATTATATTATCTATTGCTAAATGTTAGTGCCTGTTGGCACATACAATAATAATAAAAGCACAATAATGTGCCCGGATTTATGCGAGGTAATATAATGGAAAAAAAGAAAATAGCTGTTATTTTTGGAGGACGTTCTTCAGAGCATGAGGTTTCATGCGTTTCTGTAGTTACAATAGCAAAAGCAATTAATAAGGAAAAATATGATGTGATGCTTGTCGGCATAACTAAAGACGGAAAGTGGCTGCTTGTACCCGATATAAATGCGATAGAGGACGGAAGCTGGAGAGAAAGCAGAAGCAAAGCAATTATTTCACCGGATACAGCAGGTGAATTGCTTGTTTATAATGCAGATACACCTGATAAGATTGATAATGTGAAGCTTGATGTTATATTCCCGGTTCTTCATGGAATGTATGGAGAGGATGGTACAATTCAGGGATTATTTGAAATGGCAGGTGTGCCTTATGTAGGTTGTGGGGTTTTTGCATCTGCTGCATCAATGGATAAATTTTATACAAAGATTGTGGTTGATACGCTTGATATCAGACAGGCAAAATATGTTCCGGTTCTTAAGGAACAGCTTGCCGACATGGATGCTGTTGCAGCAAGAGTAGAAAGTGAGCTTGATTATCCTGTGTTTATCAAGCCGTCTAAGGCAGGTTCGTCAAAGGGTGTTTCAAAGGCGTGTGACAGAGACATGCTTATAAAAGGATTAAATGAGGCTGCACAGCATGATTATAAGATTCTTGTTGAAGAGACAATTGTTGGACGTGAATTAGAATGCGCAATAATGGGATATGGTACAAATGTTGATGCGTCAGGAGTTGGTGAAATACTTGCTGCAGGAGATGCCGCATTTTACGATTTTGATGCCAAATATAATAATGCTGACTCAAAAACAGTTATCGGTCCGGAACTTCCTGACGGAAAAGAAGAAGAGATACGTAAAAATGCGATTGAAATTTTCAAGGCATTAGATGGATTTGGTTTATCAAGAGTTGACTTTTTCCTCGAAAAAGACACAAATTGTGTTGTCTTTAACGAGATAAATACATTGCCCGGATTTACATCGATCAGTATGTATCCAATGTTGTGGAATGCTAAAGGATATGACATAGAAAAACTTGTTGATAAGCTTATTGATATGGCATCTTTGAGAGATGTTCACTAAGGAGGAAGTTATGGATGCACCTATAGGAGTATTTGATTCAGGTGTAGGCGGACTTACTGTTGTAAGAGAAATAATGAGACAGCTGCCTAGCGAAAATGTTATATATTTCGGCGATACAGCCAGAGTTCCGTACGGAAGTAAATCAAAAGCTACGGTTCTTAAATTTTCTAAGCAGATAGTCAGATTTTTGATGACAAAAAACGTTAAAGCAATAGTATTTGCCTGTAACACAGCCAGTGCACTTGCATTAGAGGATATGCGTGACGAGATAACTGTCCCTGTAGTCGGTGTTGTCCGTCCGGGAGCGAGAATGGCAGTTTCTATGACTGATACAAAGAGTGTTGGTATAATCGGAACATACGGAACAATCAAATCAGGAATATATACAGAATATATACGTCAATTAGATAAAAATGTTACCGTTGTAGGAAAGGCATGTCCTTTATTTGTACCGCTTGTTGAAGAAGGATTACTTGAGGACAGAATTACCGATGATATGGTAGAGCGTTATCTCTCAGAATTAAAACAATACAATGTCGATGCATTGGTATTAGGCTGTACACATTATCCGCTTCTTGTGAATCCGATTAAGAGATTTATGGGAGATGGTGTGACACTTGTTAATCCTGCGTATGAAACAGCAAAAGAGCTTAAAAACATTTTAGCAAAAAATGATTTGTTAAATGAAGGAAAAAAGAATCCGGGTTATGAGTTTTATGTAAGTGACGGTGTAGATAAATTCAAGTCCTTTGCTGACAGGGTATTACCTATAAATGTAGGTGAAGTTCAGGTAGTTGATATTGAAAGCTATTAATAAAACTACAAAAAAGTTATTAATAAAATCTACTAATAAAAGTTTATAAAAGGATTTTAAATTATGAAGGTAAAGCTGGAAATAGAATCCATCGATGCAGACGGTCAAAGCTCTAAAATTACTACGATGGCAGTGATGGAGCTTAGACAATATGATTTCAGATTAATATATATAGAAAAAGTTTCGGATGACGGCAAGCTTAAGGCAAATGTTGAATTGATTATTGCTCCTCATGGTATGAGAATAATAAGAAAAGGCGACCTTTGTTCAGACTTTTTCTACGAAGAAAATCTTAAGCATAATACTACATACCAAACTCCATATGGGGAGATGCCGATAACAGTAGAGACATCTTCGTACGATTATTCTGTTTGCGGCGGAAGCTTAGCAGGCCTGTCTGAGGTTTTTGAAATAAACGTAGATATAAAATATGCATTGTATGTTGCAAGCGAAGATTCGCTTCTCATGAATGTAAAAATGAAGGTAACAAATATTGATTAAAAGATTAGTTTCCTGTCTTTGTTAGTTGACATGATTGGAGGAACTATGGATCAGGAAAGTATGTATGAAAAATTCCTCGGCATAAAAACGGATGACGAGGAGATAGTATTTCACCTTGATAAGAATTTAAAATATTCGGTTTATGAGGCTTCGGAATACGAGGGACTTATAAGCATATTTGATTATTTAAATCTGTTGCCTACAGATACAATTGTTGATTATGGTTGTGGGCTTGGAAGAGTTTTATTTTATTGTAATCAGAGATTTGGCTGTAAGGTAACAGGTGTCGAATATGATAGTCGCATTTACGAAAAATTGTGTGAAAATGCTGAATGTTATTATGTTCGCTTTAAAAATCAGGAGCGAAAATTCTCTCTTTTACATATGAAAGCGGAAGATTACATAATAGAACCAACAGATAATTATTTTTATATGTTTAATCCGTTCTCAAATGATGTAATGCAGCAGATATTTAATAAAATAATTGATTCCTACAACAGTAATCCAAGGAAGATAACAATTATTCTGTATTATTGTACTTATGAGCAAATGAAGCTTGTACGCAATTATCCGTTTTCTCTGGAAAAAATATTAAAGCTTCCCGCATACAGGCTTGACCCTGATGAGAAAGCATATATATTTTCATTAAAATAAAAAGGAACAGCTAATTCTTATGTCATAAAAAGTGACACTTAAGTAATCAGCTGTTCCTTTTGTATATTTTCTAATTTTCTTTCTCTCCGGCAACATCAGCTTTTTCATCATTTTTTTTATTATTTTTTGTGATTTTAAAATCCTTATATTTTATTACAAAGAAAATACAAATTGCAAAAATCACAAGAGAAACAAAAAATGAAATTATGCAGCCTGTCTTTGTAGAAAGTAATATTTCAGGTATAAGTAATGCACTAATATTAATAGATATATGCAATAATACAACCGGAAGAATGTCTTCTGTTTCAATAGCTACCAGAGATAGTATTATTGCAAAAACAAATGCATAAATACCCTGAATTATATTGCCGTGGTAAATACCAAACATAATTCCCTGCAGTACTAAAATAATTGCTATGAATAATTTTCTGTGACTGTTTGTTGCAATTGCAAAGCCTGATTTCTGATAATGTAACATTACACCACGGAAAAGCAGTTCTTCGGCAATCGGAGCTATAAGAATGACACAAAAAATCATTACAAATGATGAATTTGCTCCGATGCTTTTGGAAACCATCTTATCGTAGCTGTCAAATGTGTCTGTAAACATCGGCCTTAAAAGATTCATACAGCTGTCAGTAAATATCTGACCCATAAATCCGGCCACAGCCAGTAAAAGCATGAAAGGATTTTTGAAAAAGGCTTTTACCTTTGGCGCAATAGTTATATTGTCTTTTTTGTTAAGCTTTAAAAACCATATGCCAAATATCAATATGAATACAGTATATTGTGCTAATGTCATATAGGCTGTATTCATTGGTTGATTGAAATCCTGTGTCATTATCTCTTCGACAGTGAAACTACCGATAGCTTCAACGGATAAAATGTTTTTAATAAAAATAATTAAAACATCAATAATTGTAATTGCTATTTCGCAAACAACCATGACAACAAGCGGTAAAAAGCTTAACAAAATATCTTTGATTTTGACTTTATTATTTGATTCCATCTGTAATCTTCTTTGCTCTTGCTTTTTCTTTCTTAAGCTGCTCTTTTGTCTTTTCAGATGAAGCTCCGGCAGCCTTCTTTGCTTTTCTGTTAGACATAACTTCTGCATTTATCTGCTTTTGATATTCTGCCTGACGCTCGTGCAACTTATTGCCAAAGTTAAATAATTTCTTTTTCTTTGGTTCTTCGTCAACAACCTTCTTATTGTTGTTACGAACACTCTTAATGCTCATTATGTATATACCGCTAAGCATTGCCTTAACTTCGCCCTTTGTAGGAACGTCATCATAAATCGCATCATCACAAATAAGGTTCATAATCTGTGGGCCGATTTTGGCTTTGACGATAGGAAGCTTAGCTTTCTGATATCTCTTTGGAGTCTGCTCCATAACTGCTTTAGGAAGATTTGCATCCTTCATGGGAATAATCTTCTTATCTATTACCAACATAGTTACAGGCTGAGCTGCTTCAGCCATTTGCTCTTTTTGTGAAATCTGTTTCTTTTGAAGATTGTCACCTACTTTGTACAGGACAATCATGGCAACACAGAGAACACCAAGAACTATTAATACAATCATCCACCAAGACATTTTATTACCTCCAGTAATCTTAAATAATATGTGTATCTCGCATAGACTGAATTATTCCAGGTAATTCAGCATATTTTTCTTTTCTTTCCTTTGGTGAAAGAGCTGCTACATCGATTGGTTTTCCAAACTCGATAGTAACCTTGTGTCCGCGAATCTTTTTCTTTGGAGCTGACTCAAGTAATAAGTCTGAACCGGAAATAGCTACAGGGACAATTGGACTTTTTGATTTTTCGGCCATTTTGTAGCCACCCTCCTTAAAAGGAAGAAGCTCATTTGTCTGATTTCTTGTTCCTTCAGGAAAGAGAACCATAGAATGACCAAGTTTCATATATTCTGCGCCCTGGTTGATAGTTTTCATACCCTGACGTATATCATTTCTGTCTATAAATAAACAACCGATGTCTTTCATATAAAGTGGCAATAATGGGAGCTTCTTCATTTCGGTTTTTGCTATAAATCCCGCAGGTTGTTTAATTGCTTCATGATATACAAGTATATCGAAGTAGCTTCTATGATTTCCCACAAAAAGCACTTGCGTATCTTTAGGTATATTCTCTTCTCCGATTATTTTTACCTTGCATCCTGACAGAAAAAGTTCAATTTTAAAAAATCCTGAAACAAATTTTGCACTCTTTTTCCATGATTTTTCCGGATCTTTTCTAAACAGGAGTCTAAGATATAAATGATAAGGAAGTGAAAAAAATAAGGCTATCATCAATGCTGCGCCAACCAAAAAAGTTTTCATAAATACCCTCCAATCCACTAAAATCGTTTATCTGCCAAACATTTTACAGTTTTCATAAAGACGGGCTTCAATTTTAGGAGTAAGAGCCTCCTTCTTGTATCTCCAAGCCCAGTTTCCGGTAGCTACACCCGGAGTGTTAAAACGTGCCCAAGAGTCAAGACAAAGAACATCCTGCAAAGGGATGATTGCCATATTTGCAACGGAAGCAAAACATGCTCTGATAAGAATCCAGCAAATGTCATATCCATCCGTTGAGAAATATCTTCTGAGTTTATCCTTTGATGATTCGTAGGCATTATTGTACCAGCCAAGAGTTGTATTGTTATCATGTGTTCCGGTATAGCATACACAATTTCTCGTGAAATTATGTGGTAAGAAGTCATTTTCTTCAGGATTTTCAAAGGCAAACTGAAGAATTTTCATGCCCGGAAGACCAAATTTATCTCTAAGCTCAATAACTGAATCGTCAATTTCTCCAAGGTCCTCCGCAATAATTGGCAAATGATATCCAAGAGTTGCTTCAAGGTGTGTAAAGAAGTTTACACCCGGAGCGCTAATCCATTCACCGTTTACGGCGGTTTCTTCACCGTATGGAATTGCCCAGAATTTATCAAAGCCACGGAAGTGGTCAATTCTGAGAAAATCGAATAAAGTTAACTGATATCGTATACGTTTAATCCACCAGTCATAACCGGTTTCTGTATGTTTTTCCCAATTATATAACGGATTACCCCACAATTGTCCTGTTTCTGAGAAATAATCAGGTGGAACACCTGCAACAACTGTTGGGTATCCTTCTTCATCTAAAAGGAATAACTCCTGATTTGCCCATACGTCAACACTGTCCCATGCAACAAAAATTGGAATATCTCCGATAATCGAAACACCTTTTTCATTTGCATAATCTTTAAGCTTTGTCCATTCAATGCTGAATAAGAACTGGACAAACATATGATATTCTATCTGATCAGCAAGCTTATTTATCCATGAAGTTCTCTGGCGTTTTGTCGGTTTTTTTAGACTCGGTTCCCACATGTACCATGGCAAACCGTCGCTGTAATCTTTGGCTGCCATAAATAATGCATAATCCTCAAGCCAGAAGGTTTCATCACAGAACTGTTTATATTGCTGCATGAGCTCAAGGTCTGATGAAATTCCATCATTTACGTTTTCGTCTTTGAATCTTTCGAAAGCGCGTTTTAAGAGCCCTGTTTTAAACTCTATCAAATCACCGTAGCTTACCTGTTCCGGATTCCACGTTGGCATATTGCTAAAATCATCTTCATATAACAGCTTCAGTGTTTTTAAATGATCCAGACTGATTACAAGCGGTTGTCCCGCAAATGCAGAAAACGGCTGGTAAGGTGAATCACCAAAACCTGTATGTCCAAGTGGAAGTACCTGCCATGTGTTAAGTCCTGAACGGACCAAAAAATCTATAAATTCGAATGCCGAATCACCAAGTTCGCCGATTCCGTAAGGACCGGGAAAAGATGTCGGATGAAGTAATATACCGGTATATTTGACCGGTTTATGTGTACTATTATGAATTTCTAACATTGTTATTTCCTCCTGAAAAGCACCGCTCCTAATTATACCTAAAATGGTATTAAAAAACAACTCTAATTATACATATTATATAGCTTTTCAAACAGAGGAATAGAGCGCTTCACCTTATCTGTTGTCACACAATATGATATTCTGAAATGCCCCGGACAATTAAAGCTGTCACCCGGAACAATAATTAAATTCAATTCATTTGCAGCTTTCCAGCAGAATTCATTTGCATCTGCTATAAGGCTTCTTGGGAACATATAAAATGTACCGCCCGGTTCAACAATATGATAACCGATTCGTGTAAGCTCTTTGTAGAGTATGTTTTTGTTTTCTTCATAAATAGACAAATCACTTGTCATGTTAAGTATTTTCTCAATTCCAAGCTGGATAATTGAAGGAGGGCAGTTGTGACCTGTAAAACGTGAAATCTGTCCACACATAAGTATAATCAGCTCTGCATCCTTACAATTTGGATTAACTGCGACGTATCCTATTCTTTCACCCGGAAGAGAAACAGATTTACTAAAGGAATAACAGCATATTGAGTTATCGTAATATTTAGAAATAAAAGGAGAATCCTCGGTAAACACGATTTCTCTGTATGGTTCATCGGAAATAAGATAGATGTCGTGACCATATTCTTCCTGTTTTTTCTCCATTAATGTAGCAAGCTTTTTAATTGTATCAGTAGAGTAAACAATACCTGAAGGATTGTTTGGTGAGTTTACCAAAATTGCAGATACATTTGGATTCATAGCCTTTTCAAGCTCGTCGAAATTGATTTGGAAGGTGTCGATATCTGCAGGCACAATTGTTAAATGGGCGCCTGTTCCCTCTATATAAGGAACATATTCCGGAAAATATGGAGCGAATGTAAGAACCTCATCACCATCTTTAACCACACATCTTACAGCATGAGCAATAGCACCGGCTGCTCCTGTAGTCATGAAAATATGCTTCATAGTATAATTCATACCGAATCTTTGGTTTAATGAATCAGCAACTGCCTGCCTTGTAGAATCAATGCCTAAAGAAGGGCTGTAACCGTGAAGTGATACAGGATTTTGCGTTTGTAACAGCTCTATCATATAATCGGTAAATTCTGCCGGTGTTGGAACAGAAGGATTACCTATACTGAAATCAAATACATTTTCAGCACCTATTTCTTTTGCTTTTTGATTACTGTATGTAAAAAATTCTCTGATTACGGAGCCTTTACCAGTCATTTCTTTGTATTTTTTGTTAATCATTTTGAGTTCTCCTTGTTGTTTATAGTTATTATTAAAAAATATATGTCTTCAATTTTAATACATAAAAAAACAGATGATGAAAATCCATCATGGAATTATCACCATCTGTTTTTGAGGGGAGAGAGGATTCAATATATGAAAAGCTCTTACAATGATTACTATATACATAATTTGTGTACAAAAAATGTTTAGAATGTGAAACAATGTTCACATTTTCATTATTTATGTAAAATATGTAAGAATTATATTGAGTCTTGTTCTCCCAATGAATGCACAGATGAATCCAACTGACGAAGTGTCTTCTGGATAGAATCATTAATAACTCCTGATTCATGTGCCATTTTTCCGAATTCGTGAGCAACAACCGTAAAACCACGACCTGCTTCGCCTGCACGTGCAGCTTCTATTGAAGCGTTAAGAGCAAGGATGTTCTGCTTGTTTTCTATTTTCTTAAGTCCCTGAGACTTTGTGTTAAGCTCCTTGATTAAATCAGCTGCTGCAGCAATTTCCTCATTGTAGTGAGCAATCATTTCATTAAGCTGATTTTTTCTGTATGAAACCTCCAAAAGAGACTGAACTGCTTTTACGAGCAATTGTGATGCAGATTCAACAGCTTCCTCGTCGGCATCCTCATCCAAAGGACCGCCTACAACGGTTGCAACAACAACTTCATCAACTTCAATATCTTCGCTGAATGCCTCAACATGTTCACGGGAAAAGCCAAGCTTGTTTGTAAGTATATTGCCTTCGTCATCAAGAACTATAGCAATCATTTTAGTAGCTTCAGACCAGCTTACAAGAAGTTCTTCAAGTTGTTCTATGTCTAAATATGTCTTTAATTCCATTATATGTACCTCCTAAAAATTTTCACAGCAATATTAACTTTTTCACATGTTTTTTGTGAAGATAATACAACCGCATCAAGTATCGGACTATATATACCAATATTCTATAAAATTTTTGATAAAAATTCAATATAAATTAAGAGAATATAGAAAAATATTTACAAAAAAGTGTCAACAAATTAGAATAAACAGTAATATGTAAAGAGAGAAGGAATAAAAGTGGTAAAAATATTTGATACACATGCTCATTATGATGATGAAGCATTTGATGAAGACAGATACGAATTATTGGATTTGATGCCGGCAAACGGCGTAAAAAAAATATGTAACATAGGAGTTGATATTCCGACAAGCAAAGCAACAATTGATTTGTGCAAAAGATATGATTTTATGTACGGAGTTATAGGATTTCATCCGTCAGAAACTTATGAAATAACCGATGACGAGCTTGAAATAGTAATGGATACACTTGAAAAAATGATAAGTGAAAATGAGAAAATCGTTGCTGTCGGTGAAATCGGACTTGATTATCATTATCCTGATACAAACAGTGAGGTCCAAAAAAAATGGTATAAAGCCCAGCTTAATCTGGCAAAAAAACTGAATATGCCGGTTGTAATTCACAGCAGGGATGCAGCTGCTGATACAATGGAAATTATGAAAGAATTAAAGGCAGATGAAATCGGCGGAGTGGTACATTGCTATTCGTATTCTGCTGAAATGGCTGTTGAATATGTAAATATGGGCTTTTATATAGGCGTAGGAGGCGTAATTACGTTTAAAAACGGAAGAAAGCTTAAAGAAACGGTTGAGCGCATACCGATAGAAAAAGTTGTTTTGGAAACGGACAGTCCGTATTTGTCTCCGGAGCCAAACAGAGGAAAAAGAAATTCGTCTGTAACACTTACGGAAGTAGCAAAGGAGATTGCAAAGCTTAAGGGCTTGAGCGAAGATGAAGTATATGAAATAACATGGAACAACGCGCACAGGCTGTATAAAATATAGAAGGAAAGAGTAATGGAAAAATTAAGTAATCCGAAAGTTACAATTGAAATAATAAAAAAATATAATTTTGCATTTCAAAAAAGGTTTGGTCAGAATTTTTTGATTGATTCCCATGTAATTGAAAAAATAATACGTGCAGCTGACATTAACAAAGAAGATACTGTTATTGAAATTGGTCCGGGTATCGGTACGCTAACGCAGTATCTGGCGGAGGCAGCAGGAAAGGTAATAGCAATTGAAATCGATAAAAACCTTATGCCGGTATTGGATGAGACACTTGCGGAATATGATAATGTTGAAATAATAAACGAAGATGTTTTAAAGGTTGACATAAATAAGCTTATAGGAGAAGGAAAAACCTGTAAGGTTGTTGCAAATCTTCCGTATTACATTACAACACCGATTATTATGGGGCTGCTGGAAAATAATGTACCGGCAAGCTCAATTACGGTTATGGTACAAAAAGAGGTTGCAATGAGAATGCAGGCAAAACCGGGTTCTAAAGATTATGGAGCCTTGTCTCTTGCCGTTTCTTACTATGCCGAGCCGTACATTGTTGCAAATGTTCCTGAAAATTGTTTTATGCCAAGACCGAATGTCGGTTCTGCGGTCATAAAGCTTACAAGATGGGGAGAAAAACCGGTTAATGTAGAGAATGAAAAGCTGATGTTTGATATTATCAGGGCGTCATTTAACCAAAGAAGAAAAACCCTTCAAAACGGAATAAAAAATGCGTCATGGCTTGATTACTCGAAGGAAGATATTGTAGCTGCGCTTGGCAAAATGGGACTTGATGAAGCAATCAGAGGTGAGGCATTAACATTAGAGCAGTTTGCGGAGCTTAGCGATTTTTTAAATAAATAGTAAATAAGAGCATAAAAGATACCTTACATGCATATATAAATATATGGAAAGTGAGGTAGGCTATGCAGCAGGGAAGATGGATTTCGTATATTTATAAATATAAGGATAATGTAAGGTTTAAAAATGTCGGATTTGTAAAGGTGCAAAAGCTCGCAGATAATGATTTTGAAAAGGCGAGAATACAAATTGGACTTAAAAATCCAATGTCATATGATGTTGATTATGATGTTTTTCTTGTTAAAGAAAATCAGGCATTTTATGTGGACCGATTCCGGGTTTGTAAAAATGAAAATGACACAATAGTAAAAAGATTGGAATTGCCTTGGAATGATTGCATAAATAAGGGACAGGCTATTTCGGAATATGACGGTTTATTGTTAAAAGCTGAGAGCTTCTATGCCGGAATGTGGAAGGAAGATGTAATTGATATTGCACAAATAAATGTGATATATCAGGAAAATGAAATCTCTGAAAATGAAACTTCTGAAAAAAATAAAGATGAAAAATCAAAAGCGGAACAAACCGATAAGGACAAAAAAACCGTTGAAGAAAAAACTATTGAAGAGGCAAGTGCAACACTTACATCCGAAGCTACGGATATTTGTGAATACATGATTGAGAAATATCCGCCTTTAGAAAACATATATAATGATGTATACATAAAGTGTGTGAGAATAGAGCCCAACGACATCGGTCTGCTTCCGATAGAAAACTGGAGTTTTGCAGTTAACAGCTTTCTGTCTCACGGATATTACAGATATAAATATGTGATGCTTGGTAAAGCAGTAATTGATGACGATGAAAAGTATGTACTTGGTGTGCCGGGTATATATTCGAATAAGGAAAAATATCTTGCAAATATGTTTGGATTCAAGCTGTTTGTTCCGATAGACAGCGGAGGGCTTATGACAGGGAAATTCGGTTACTGGCTGTCTGAGATATCAAGGTAGTATCTGTATAAATCCGCATATTTACCTAATATGTTGGCACTTTGGTATTCGACACATTCAAATTTGAAGCCGAGACTTGATACAACATGTCTTGACGGATGGTTATCCGGATGTATACGTGCATAAAGGCGGTTAACATCATAATATTCATGCATAACGGAAATACCATATAGACAAGCTTCCTTTGCATAGCCGAGATTTTGGTGTGATTGGTCGATTTTATATCCGATTTCTGCATATTTAGAAACATGGTCATGCATTATATTAAAATTTATTGCTCCAATTATGTTCTCCAAATCAGACTTTTCGTAAATATAATATCGAAGAAAGGTTCCCATGGTATATGCCCTTTGTTCGCGAATCAGCATATTTTTGTGGTAATCTAAGGTATAGAAATTGTCAGGTCTTGTCGGTTCAAATTTTTCGAAACATTCTTTGTTATCAAGATAAAGCTTCAAAACGGAATCGGCACGAAGCTCATTTTCTACGCGCAATATTAAATTAGGAGTAATTTTAATTGAAGGGCCCATATTTATTCTCCAAAATTATTAAGAAGGAGATACAAAACGATAATAATCTCCGAAATGTTATGTTAACAATATTTGCTTCGCTAATGTTTTGAAAATATTATATACAAAAAGGAGTAGAAATGCTACAGGATAGTAACGAATTAGAACACAAAAAGCATATTAAGTATATGAAGATGGCGATTTCACAGGCAAAGAAGGCAGCCGGAAACAAGGATGTGCCGATAGGATGTGTAATTGTACACAATGACACTGTTATTGCAAGAGGATATAATCGGCGAAATATGGATAAGACAACATTGGCACATGCAGAGATTATGGCAATAAAAAAAGCGTCGAAAAAGCTTAATGACTGGAGGCTTGAGGATTGTACAATGTATGTTACATTGGAGCCGTGTCAAATGTGCGCAGGTGCGATTGTGCAGGCAAGAATACCCGAGGTTGTAATAGGGTGCATGAACCCGAAAGCCGGTTGTGCCGGGTCCATAATAAATATTTTAGATATACCGGAATTCAACCATCAGGTAAAAGTCACAAGAGGTGTTCTTGAGGAAGAATGTTCTCTAATGTTGAAGGATTTTTTCAGATGGCTCAGAAGCGAAAAGAAAAATGGTGACAATTAAACATTATTATATGAAAAAGAATAAATACGGCAGATATATTTTGCTTTTATGGTAAACAAGAATAATCTTGACTTAAATATTATTTTTAGTTATACTTTCTTTGTATGTATGCCTTTGCATATATATTTAATTTGATATAAAATTTCCGTGCAGCCGGGGAGTTAGCGGTGCCCTGTACTAGCAATCCGCTATAGCTAGGGTGATGGGTGGTCTCGGGTCGTCTTTTTGTAGGGCTGCCCTTAGTAAGTGGCGTTGATGTTTGGGTCTTGCGCGACAGGAATCTATGAACCGTGTCAGGTCGGGAACGAAGCAGCACTAAGTAGAACCTCTTGTGCGCCGCGAGGCAGCCTGGGCTGAGTTAACTGCTAAGGTAACGCCTATGATAGCTTCACAAAGCCAGCCGCACGGTTTTTGATATTTTTAATAAAAAAAAGTAGTATTTTATAAAAAATAATGATAAAATAAAAAATAGTTTTTAAAATGTTACTATTAGTAGTTGGTCAAGGGGCAAAAACATGAACTATACAGAAGTAATAGAATACGTAAGACAAATGACCGCTGAAAATGGCAGAGCTTCTAATTATCCTTTTAGAAGCAGATATGATCACACAATGAGAGTATACAGATGGGCCATTAAACTTCAGTCGAAACTCGGTGGTGATTTGGATATAATTGCATTAGCTGCACTGCTTCATGATATTGGTTGGGATGATGTCAGACCACATGGAGAGGTTGGAGCAGAGCTTGCTGTAGAATATCTTGATAGTAAAGGTGTTGATTCAGACGTAATAAAACGTGTCGGCGAGATTATTATGATTCATGATGACAAAGACACGGAGGCAGATTTATCGCTTGAATGCAAAATTGTAATGGATGCTGATTTACTTGATGAGGTAGGAGCTATCGGAGTGTTATGGGATGCGATGGCAACTGCAGGTGAGGATGATGCAAGCTATAAGAAAGCTTATTACAGAATAAAAAATTATTATAGAATAAACAAGCCTAAGATAAGAAGATGTAAAACAGATGCAGGTCGTGCAGAATATGCCAGAAGGATGCAGATGATAGAAGGCTTCATTGCTCAATTGGAAAAAGAATTGTTTTAAAAAAAGCTTCACAGTTGGTGTGGAGCTTTTTTTATGTCCGGGGTAGTTCTCCGAATTTTCCGGGAATTAAGAATGTTTCGCTGTAAATTTTCTATAATTTAAAAATCATATTATTGACAATAAAATTTTATAAAGATAAACTGTTAATTATAGGAAAAATGTACATAATAATTACAAAATAAAATATAAAGTGAAAGGATGATGATTAAATGGATAAAAAAGCTATTTATAATTTGACATATGGAGTATTTATGCTGTCAACAAAGTTTGATGGCAAAGCAAACGGATGTATAACCAATACATGTATGCAGGTTGCAAATAACCCGATAAGAATTGCTATTTCGGTTATTAATTCTAACTATACATGTGAATTAATAAAAAAGAGTGGGATTTTTGCCATAAGCCTTCTCGACAAAGAGTGCACATTTGAAACTATAAAGTGGTGGGGATTTCAGTCGGGACATGACGTTGATAAAATGGATGGGCTTCCTATGCCGGAGGATATTCAGGGCGTGCCATATCTCTCATATCACTCTTGTGCTGTCATAAGCGGTAAGGTTGTTGAGCAACATGATTTGGGAAGTCATACATTATTTATTGCAGAGGTAGTCGATGCAAAGCTGTTAAGTGATAACGAACCACTTACTTATGCAGATTATCAAAACAATGTTAAACCTAAACCGGAAGCACCTAAGACAGACAAAAAAATAGTGGGATGGAGATGTAAAATCTGTAACTATGTATATGAAGGAAGTGAATTGCCTGCTGATTTTTCTTGTCCGACATGTGGACATGGTCCGGAGGATTTTGAACCTATATATGGATAGGATAGGAGATTTTTATGCATAAAAAATTTAAAAGAATAGTTCCCTTTATTGTTTCCATGTCATTGCTTCTTGGTATAAATATTCCTCAGACAAAGACTTATGCACAAGAGGATGATACTGAAGAATTGGAAAAAATAATAGAAGCATCGCTTGGAGAAAATGAAATTATTGATGATGCGTTTGACCCGCAGCCGGTTGATAAAACGCTCGTTTCTGATACGTACAGTGTAGATGTTTCAGAGCTTACAAGCTATATATCTCCTTATGTTACATCGATAAAAAATCAGAATCCTTATGGAACGTGCTGGGCACATGCTGTATGTTCGGTGGCAGAGGCTAACGTAGTTAAAACATACAACGAGCAGGAGCCTGATTTTTCAGAATGGCAGATAGCATATTTTATTGGTAGAAAATATGTTCAGGATCCGATGAATAATACGGTTGGTGACAGTTACGTTTCAATACCGGACCAATATTTGGAAATAGGAGGCAATCAGCAGCTGGCAGCAATAAGGCTGGCTTCCTGGAATGGTGTAGTGGACGAAGAGCTTGCACCGTATTCTACAGTTGTAGCTGACAGTGAAGCAACGCTTGATGACAGTCTTGCGTATGATAACAACGAATATATTCTGACGGGTTGCGATTTTATTCCTTATTCAGACATTGACACTGTTAAGCAGGCAATATATGAAAACGGAGCAGTAACAGGTTCGTACAGACATGATCCATCATACTATAGTACATCTGATTACTGGTATGCTTCAGAGCCGGTTGCAGAGTATTGTCCTGCTTCTGTTTCAACAACCACAAATCATGCAATAACTGTAATCGGATGGGATGACAATTACAGTGCAGATAATTTTACAGGAAGTTATAAGCCGTCTAATAACGGAGCATGGATATGCAAAAACAGTTGGAGCTCAAACTGGAGTAAAGATGGTATCTTTTACATTTCATATGAAGATGGTCCTTTGTCAAATGGTACAGCATATTCTCACAAATATTCGAAGGCATCTGAATATACATACAACTATCATTATGACGGAGGCGTTACAAGTACATACAGAAGTGTGGCAAACGAAGCAAATATATATACTGCAACATCTGCTCAGAAACTTAAGGCGGTTGGATTTTTCACAAGAACCGCCAATTATATAGCTACAATATCCGTTTACAAAAATTGTACACCCGGAAATCCTATTTCCGGAGAGCTTGTTTCAATTGTTGAAGACGAGCTTGTTCCATGCGCAGGTTATCATACTGTTTTGCTTGAGGATGAGGTCTTGCTTAGTGAAGGCGATGTTTTTTCCGTAGTAATTAATTACGAAGAAACAAGTGGAGTAGGCGCATATGTTATAGGAGATAAAAGTCAAACCGGTTCATGGTACACTTCGGTTGCGGTTGCACATGATGGAGAAAGCTTTACAAGTATAGATGGTGTAACATGGAGCTGTTGGGATAAAAATACAAGAATAAAAGCATTTGCAGTTGATGCGGAGGAAACTTATAAGGAAGAAATATTAGCAGGCAATGTTGTGCTAACCGAGGATGCTTTTGTTTACGCGGGAGAAGCAATTGAACCGGATGTAACTGTAAAAAATGCGGACGGAACCGAATTAAGGGAAGGCACAGATTATACCGTAAGCTTTAGCAATAACAATAAAACTGGTTATGCAAGCGTAACGGTAAAAGGAAAAAATAATTACTTCGGAGAAGTAACAAAGAAATTCAAAATAATGCCGGACAAAACATCAATAACAAAAATGAGTAATGAAGTACAGGGAGTATTACTTCAGTGGAATACGGTTGATGGGGCAGTCGGATATAAAATATACGGAAGACAGGAAGGCGGAGTATATAAACTTGTTGCAGGTGCAAGCAGCGGAAGCAGATATTACGTTTTAGATAAAACAGCTGTCAATACAGATGTATATTATCAATACAAAATTATTGCAGTCGGAAATGACGGTGTAATAAGTGAAGCCTCAACAGCAGCTAAAATCTATCGTTTGCCAAGACCATCCATGACAAGTCTTAAAAACAATGTGTCCGGAGGATTTACAGCTGCCTGGAAACCGATAAGCAGTGCGACAGGGTATGAGATAAGATATTCGACAAGTGAAGATTTTAATTCATATGTTTCAGTATCGGTTCCGAGCGCGGCTTCAGCGACCAAAACTATCAAAAATCTGAAAGCAGGAACTACGTATTACGTAAAAATCAGAAGTAAAAAGAAGGAAGCTACGGTAACCTATGGCTCAGCATGGGGAAGCGTCATAAAAGTAAAAATAGCTAAATAAAGGAGGGATACAATTGCGAAAAAATGTCAATAAATTTCTTAGTTCGGCTCTGGCAGTAAGCTTGATGGTATCGACGTTATTATCACCATCAATACCTGCTTATGCAAAAGATGATGATGTTGTGACTACTGAGATAGTCGAAACAACTGAAGAATTTTCAGAAACTGTAGAAGAAACAACAGAAATAACAGAAGAAACTACGGTTGAAACGACAGAAATAACAGAGGATACAACAGAGGATACAACAGAGGAAACTACAGAAGACATTACAGATACAACAGAGGATATCGAGGAAGCTACAGAGGATCCTAATGCGGATACAGCACTTGCAGAAAGCTATATTCCAAGCAATCCTACTGCGGTAAAGAACAGACAAAGCGGAAGCTATACAGGATGGGCATTTGCTATATGTGCGGCAGCAGAGGCAAACCTTCAAAAGAAAGGATATGCTACATCACCGGATTTGTCGGAGTATCAGCTTATGTACTTTATAGGAAACTCACAGGTTGATGACCCGCTCGGACTTACTACGGGAGACAGCTACACAGTTTCAGATATGTATAAGACAAGAGCAAAATCAACAACCTCTGTACCAAACAAACAGATTGAGTTTGCTATCAGAAAAATGGCCGGATGGGTAGGAGTCGTAAATGAAACGGATGCTCCGTATAATACATCTAAAACAGCTCTTGATGACAGTCTTTGTTATACTAAGGACTCTTACCACCTTGCAAATGTGAAAAAGGTCCCTTGTACAGACCGGGATGCTGTCAAGCAGGCGATAGTAGATTACGGCGCAGTTGTAACCTCTATATATATGATTGAGGCAGAAGAGGATACAACATATTACAGTGCCAACCCAAAGACATCATCATCCAGAGTAGGATATTATTATTCAGGTACAACTGCTGCACCGACAACGGAAATTACGATAGTAGGTTGGGATGATACATACAGCAAATCAAAGCTGACAGGTGCTGCAACACCAAGCAGTGACGGAGCATGGCTTTGT
Organism: uncultured Lachnospiraceae bacterium; assembly: GCA_945787485.1. Classification (GTDB taxonomy): domain Bacteria; phylum Bacillota; class Clostridia; order Lachnospirales; family Lachnospiraceae; genus Coprococcus_C. Next base: position 2,075 of record CALZHV010000006.1, on the reverse strand, counting down.
AAATACAGCAGAGGAACGAGCTGGAGTGGTGACGGTTACTTCTGGGTTTCTTACGAAGATAAAGCATTTAAGCTTACAAAAAACAGAGCATATGCATTTGATTTTGAAAAAGCAACAAAATATACAAGCAATTACCACTATGATGGTGGTGTTTACGACAGCACTTTGAGTATTTATTGGGAATCAGTTATATTTACTAACAATACGGATTCTCCTATAGATGTTAAGGCTGTTGGATTGTATGCTCCTGTCGATGGTCTTTCGTGTGACATAAGTATTTATAATAATGTTCAATATTACCCTACGAGAAATGGTACACAGGAAACGTCAACAACAGGCTCATTTGAATATGCAGGTTATTATACCGTGGAGCTTCCGTCGGCAGTTACTGTTTCGCCGGGGGCACAGTATTCGGTTGTAGTACATTATTCAACAAAAGTAAGCAGTTTGTTTGATTCAACACCGACCTCGCAGGATAGTACATACACATGTACTTCTGCTACTCAGACTTACAGAACATATTATTATGCATCTTCTTCACAACCATCAACTACAGGATGGACAGACGGTAACAAAAAAACATATGACAGTAGAATTAAGGCATATACTACAGAAGCTTCTTCTTCATCTATAGTGAAGGTTTCGTCAATAACATTAGACAAAACAAGCCTTTCATTAAATAAAGGTGATACATATTCTTTGACAGCAACGGTTGCTCCAAGTAATGCAACTACTAAAACAGTTGAATATACGTCAAGCAATACAAGTGTTGCCACTGTGGATTCTTCGGGAAAGATTACTGCAGTAGCCGGCGGAACAGCAACAATAACCTGTACTGCGAAGGATGGAAGCGGAGTAAGTGCAACTTGTGCTGTTACGGTATCAGACAAGATACTTGTAACAAAAATAACATTGGAGGACAGCCAGTTAAATCTTAGTGTTGGTGATGAATATTCAATGCAGGCGACCATAACACCTTCTAACGCCGACAATTCTGATGTTACATGGACAAGCAGCAACACAAGCGTTGTGACTGTTACAGGTCAGGTTATTAATGGAAAGAAGTACGGCGTGATTACTGCTGTTGGAGCAGGTACGGCAACAATAACATGTGCTGCTACTGACGGTTCAGGAAAAACTGCATCATGCGGTGTTACGGTTAAGGCTCCTGTAACTAAAATAACAAATCTTTCTTTATCTCCGGGAGAAACAGAGATGTCTGTCGGAGGCGTTGTACAGCTTAAGGCGACCATAACGCCTTCTAATGCAACAAACCAGACTCTCGAATGGAGCAGTTATAACGATAATATAGCTACAGTAGATTCAAACGGTAAGGTTACAGGTGTTGCCGAGGGTGTAACATTGATTGAAGCGGCAACAACTGACGGAAGTAATATTGATGCAACTGCAATTATTACAGTTGCAAAAGAGACAATATATATTACGTCTATTACATTAAACAAAACAACTATTGATCTTCCTATTGGAGATACATTTACATTAGAGGCAAAAGTATTGCCTGAAAATGCAACTGACAAGCAATTAGATTTCAGTTCAAGTAATACAAATGTGGCTACAGTTGATTCTTTGACGGGTGAGATAAAAGGTATTTCTGAAGGTACCGCAATAATCTCATGTAAATCAACAGATGGTTCAAATATAATCAAAAAATGTACAGTAAATGTTTTTGACAACACAGTATTTGTTGAATCGGTTGAACTTGATATTCATTCAAAGGATAAAATGGTTATAGGGGATACTTATACCCTTAATGCAACGGTGCTTCCGGAGGATGCTTCCAATAAGACATTGGAATGGACAAGCAGTGATGAGAGTGTGGCAATAGTAAACGATGCAGGTAAAGTAACAGCAAAGGGTGAGGGAACAGTAGTTATTACTGCAACATCTACAGACGGAACAAATAAGAGCGATTCCTGTACATTTACAATAGTAAAGCCTGCAGTTCTTGCTACATCCGTTTCCTTGAGCAAAACATTGCTTACAATGTATACGGATAAGACATATATTCTTATAGAAACTGTGCTTCCTGAGGATGCAGACGATAAAAAGGTAAC